>NZ_KV812087.1:142801-192384 GCF_001813335.1 Neisseria sp. HMSC055H02
GTACTGGTTTAAAGTTAATCCACTATACAAATATAAATATTGATACAAACATTACTTATGAAACCATCTTCTTACGCTGCCGATAAAAAAGGTAAAAGCGGTATCAAACGCATCATCAACGCATTCGGCTATTCCAAAGACGGGCTTGCCGCCGCCTACCGCTATGAAAGCGCGTTCCGCCAAGTATTGTGGCTGAACCTGATTTTGATTGTCTTGACCTTCATCCTCAATTTCGACTCCGCGACCAAAATGCTGCTGATTATTGCGTCGTTTGTTTCGCTGATTACCGAATTGTTCAACACCGCCGTTGAAGCCGCCGTTGACCACACTTCCACCGAAAAACACGAATTGGCAAAACGTGCCAAAGATGCCGGCTCCGCTGCGCAATTGCTCGCTTTGACGATGTTGGGTATCGTGTGGGCGATTGCATTGTGGCGCGGGTATGTTTAAATTTACTTTGAGATGATTTATACTTACTAAGTATTAATTCTCATGAATTAATTTGAATCATTTTGTTTAATCTGAGTCAAAGCATTCAGACGACCATTGCATGTAGGATAAGAACAGTATTACCGACATGCAATGTCGCGCGGAAAGCTTTTGCCGCAACAAAACCACCCATTTCATCATAAAGGAGCAATACATGAAAAAATTATTGGCAACCCTGATCGCAGCAGGTTTGGTATCCACCGCTTCCGCAGCCGGTGTTCACGTTGAAGACGGTTGGGCGCGTGCCACCGTCGAAGGCATGAAAATGGGCGGCGCGTTCATGAAGATCCACAACGATGAAGCCAAACAAGACTTCTTGGTCGGCGGCAGCAGCCCAGTAGCCGACCGTGTTGAAGTGCATACCCATGTCAACGACAACGGCGTGATGCGCATGCGCGAAGTCAAAGGTGGTGTTCCGCTGGCGGCAAAAGGCGTAACCGAGCTGAAACCGGGCAGCTACCACGTTATGTTCATGGGTCTGAAAAAACCGCTGAAAGAAGGCGAAAAAGTACCGGTTACCCTGAAATTCAAAAATGCCAAACCTCAAACCGTACAACTGGAAGTGAAAACTGCGCCGCAATCCGGTATGGATCACAGCCATGGTCATGACCACGGTGGCGCGCATCAACACTAATCGTTCATCGTTTGAACTCAAAAGGTCGTCTGAACATTTTCAGACGACCTTTTTGTTATTTGGGTTGGGCAAATTCAATCATTACTTGCAATATGAAATTCATCAGAACGCCATTCATCTTTTAGGGCCTTCCTTATCCCTTCATCAAAATGTGCTAAAATCCGCCTTTAAAAACCGCTGTTTCCTACCCATATCCCCTTCATGGACATTACTCAACAACCTTCAAACATCATCGTCGGGCTCTCCGGCGGTGTCGATTCCTCCGTAACCGCTGCCTTGCTCAAACAGCAGGGTTATCAAGTGCGCGGTGTGTTTATGCAAAACTGGGAGGACGACGACAATGACGAATATTGCAGCATCAAGCAAGACTCTTTCGATGCCATTGCCGTCGCCGACATCATCGGTATAGACATCGACATCGTCAATTTTGCCGCCCAATACAAAGACAACGTATTCGCCTATTTCCTCAAAGAATACAGCGCGGGGCGCACGCCGAATCCGGATGTGTTGTGTAACGCCGAAATCAAATTCAAATGCTTTTTGGACTATGCCATAGAGCAGGGCGCGGATACCATTGCCACCGGGCATTATGCGCGTAAAGAAGTCCGCAACGGCACTCATTACCTGCTCAAAGGTTTGGATCAAAACAAAGACCAAAGCTATTTCCTCTACCGCCTCAAGCCTTTTCAACTCGAGCGCGCGATTTTTCCGTTGGGCGGTTTGGAAAAACCTGAAGTCCGCCGCCTTGCCGCCGAATTTAATTTGCCGACCGCCGCCAAAAAAGACAGTACCGGCATCTGCTTCATCGGCGAACGTCCGTTCCGCGAGTTCCTGCAAAAATACCTGCCGACCAACAACGGCAAAATGGTCACGCCCGAAGGCAAAAACGTCGGCGAACACGTCGGGCTGATGTTCTACACGCTCGGACAGCGCAAAGGATTGGGCATCGGCGGCGCGGGCGAGCCGTGGTTTGTCGCCGCGAAGGATTTGACGAAAAACGAACTCATCGTCGTACAAGGTCATGACCATCCGCTGCTCTATACCCGCAGCCTCATCATGAACGATTTGAGTTTCACCCTGCCCGCACGTCCGAAAGAAGGGCGCTACACCTGCAAAACCCGCTACCGCATGGCGGATGCGCCCTGCGAATTGCGTTATCTCGATGATGACACGGTCGAGCTGGTGTTCGACGAACCACAATGGGCGGTAACGCCCGGTCAATCTGCCGTGCTGTACGACGGCGACGTCTGCTTGGGCGGCGGCATTATCATGTCCACAGATAAGCCCGTCATTATTACCGCTTGAATAAAAAAGATAAAAGGTCGTCTGAAAACTATTACAGCGGGTTTGCTCCCGTCTTTTCAGACGACCTCAAGACAACCATAAAACCAACGAAACAAGACTATTTATATGGAAAAACTCTGGCTCAACAGCTACGAACAAGGCGTCAATGCCGAAATCGACATCACGCAATACAGCTCTATCAGCGACGTATTCCGTCAAAGCGTTGAAAAATTCGCGCATCAACCCGCGTTTCAAAACATGGGCAAAACGCTCACTTACGCCGAGGTCGGCAAGCTGGCGGAAAATTTTACTTCCTATCTGCAAAACGTCCTGAAGCTGCCGCGCGGCGAGCGCGTGGCGATTATGCTGCCCAACCTGCTGCAATACCCGATTGCACTTTTTGGCATCCTGCAAGCGGGGCTGGTGGCGGTAAACATCAATCCGCTCTACACCCCGCGCGAGCTGGAGCATCAGTTGAAAGACAGCGGCGCGACCACAATCATCGTTCTGGAAAATTTTGCCAACACGCTGGAGCTGGTGCTGCCACGCACGCAAATCAAACACGTCATCGTCGCTTCTGTCGGAGAAATGTTCGGTTTCTTCAAAGGCACGCTGATGAATTTCGTGCTGCGCAAAATCAAAAAAATGGTGCCCGAATACCGTATTTCCGGTGCTATCCCTTTTCAGACGACCCTGAAAGAAGGTGCGGCACATACCTTTCGCCCCGTTACCCTGACCCGCGAAGATACCGCGCTGTTGCAATACACGGGCGGCACGACCGGTGTGGCAAAAGGTGCCGTCCTCAGCCACGGCAACATCTGCGCCAATATGCTTCAGGCGAAAGAATGGATTAAAAACCAACTGCGCGAAGGCAAAGAAACCGTCATCGCCGCGCTGCCGCTTTACCACATCTTCGCCCTGACGGTGAACCTGATGATTTTTACCAACGCCGGTTCCAAAATCATCCTGATTACCAACCCGCGCGACATGAAAGGCTTTATCGGCGAACTCAAAAAAGAGCGCATCAGCGTCTTCATCGGCGTGAACACCCTGTTTAACGGCATGGTCAACCAACCTGATTTCGCCACCGTCGATTTCTCCAACCTGCGCCTGACTTTGGGCGGCGGCATGGCGACTCAAAAAGCCGTCGCCGAAAAATGGAAAAAAATCACCGGTACGCCCATTGTCGAAGCCTACGGTCTGACCGAAGCCAGCCCCGGCGTGTGCTGCAACCCGCTCAATATCGAAACGTATAGCGGCGGCATCGGACTGCCCGTTCCCTCCACCGAAGTCGAATTGCGAGATGCGAACGGCAAAGAAGTCGGCATCGGACAGCCGGGCGAACTTTGGGTGCGCGGCCCGCAAGTGATGAAAGGCTACTGGAACCGTCCCGAAGAAACCGCTAAAACCATAGACGCGCGCGGCTTTTTGGAAACCGGCGACATCGCCGTCATGGACGAAAAAGGCTGGCTGAAACTGGTTGACCGCAAAAAAGACCTCATCGTCGTTTCCGGTTTCAACGTTTATCCGAACGAAATCGAAGAAGTCGTTTCACACAACGATAAAGTCATGGAAGTCGCCTGTATCGGCGTGCCCAACGAAAAAACAGGCGAAGCCCTCAAAGTCTTCGTCGTCAAAAAAGACCCAAGCCTGACCAAAGAAGAACTCATCGAATTCTGCCGTACCGAGCTGACCGCTTATAAAGTGCCGAAAGACATCGAGTTCCGCGACGAACTGCCCAAGTCCAACGTCGGCAAAATCCTGCGCCGCGAGCTTCGCGAACAAGCGCAAAACAAATAACACCGAAAGGTCGTCTGAAAAGCATCCCGCACCTTTCAGACGACCTTTAATCATCATGGAAACAAGATATGACCCATACCGTCCATCTTCAATTTGAAGACATCGACAACACCGTCCTCCAACGCCTCTGCGGTGCGCTCGACGGCAACCTCGAAGCCTTGGGCAAAGCCCTCGATATTCAAATCAGCCGCCGCTTCGAACACTTCACCTTCATGGGCGAACTCGCCCACGCCGGCCGCCGCGCCTTGCTCGCGCTCGCCGAAGCCGCCGAACAAGGCGATTTGGACGACAACGCCATCCGCCTTGCCGCCGTCGAAGCCAAAACCGCCGACGAGAAACACGAAGAAAAACATCACGACCAACAATATTATTTCCGCACCAAACGCGGCAGCATAGGCGGGCGCACCCCGCGCCAAAACGGCTACATCCGCGCCTTGTTAAACCACGACGTCGTCTTCGGATTGGGCCCCGCGGGTACGGGCAAAACCTATCTCGCCGTCGCCGCCGCCGTCGATGCCATGGAAAAACACCAAATCGAGCGCATCGTCCTCGTCCGTCCCGCCGTCGAAGCAGGCGAAAAACTCGGCTTCCTGCCCGGCGATTTGGCGCAAAAAGTCGACCCCTATCTGCGCCCGCTCTACGACGCGCTCTACGACCTGATGGGCTTCGACCGCGTGACCAAACTGATGGAAAAAGGCCTGATCGAAATTGCCCCGCTCGCCTACATGCGCGGCCGCACGCTCAACGGCGCGTATGTGATTCTGGACGAAGCGCAAAACACCACGCCCGAACAGATGAAAATGTTCCTGACCCGCATCGGCTTCGGCGCGAAAGCCGTCATCACCGGCGACATCAGCCAAATCGACCTCCCGCGCAACGTCAAATCCGGCCTGAAAGACGCCCGCGAAAAACTGCGTGATGTGGAAGGGCTGTATTTCCACACCTTCACCAGCGAAGACGTCGTCCGTCATCCGCTGGTACAGAAAATTGTGGAAGCGTATGAAGCGGCAGAAGAGCAAGCCGAAAGAAGCAGCGCCGCCGAACGGTAAACGATGAGGTTTAAAAAGGTCGTCTGAAAACCTGAAATACGGGTTTTCAGACGACCTTTTTATGTTTTAGAGCAGATTCAATTTAAATCGATACCGTCCCGTTAGCTTCGTACCACTTTACGTATTTGGGGGATAGTGTGCAGGTTGTGAATAATTTGGTTGATTTGATTCAAGTCCCTTACTTTGATAATAAAATTGAATTCGACAAAGCCTTCCGTACCTGCAAGCGCTTTATTGGGCGTTTCGACAGACTCAATGTCCGCGCCGGAATTGGAGATGGCTTGCGCCATAAGGGCGAGCAGGCCGTGGGCGTCTTCGGATTGTATAGTAAGCCCGCTGCGATACGTATGGCTGCCCATGCCTTCCCAGTTCGCATCAAGCTGCTGCTCGGGGTCGGATTTGAGCAGGGTCGGACAGGTATCGCGGTGGATAATCATGCCTTTGTCTTTGACCAAAAGGGCGCGGACGGAATCGCCCGGGACGGGATGGCAGCACTTGGCAAAATGGATGCTTCCCGTTTCTTGGTCGTTGACTTTGATGGGGCTGAGTTTGACTTCGCTGCCGAAGTGCTGCCCTGCCAGTTCGGCGATGTGCATGGCGACGTACACGGGCAGGGTATGCCCCATGCCGACGTTGTAGAGGACTTCTTCAAACGAGGTTTGTTTGTCGTTGAGGTCGGCGAGGTATTTTTCTTTGAGGTCGTCTGAAAGCAATACGTCTTTGGGCAACAGGCTGGACAGGGCTTTTTGCAGCAGGTTTTCTCCGAGGATGATGGCGTCGTGGCGGTTGAGGTTTTTGATGTATTGACGGATGGCGCTGCGCGCACGGCTGGAAACGGTGAAATTCAGCCATGCCGGATTGGGCTTGGCGTGTTCGGAAGTAATGATTTCGACGGAATCGCCGGTTTTGAGCTTGGTACGCAGGGGCATCATGGTGTTGTTGATGCGGGCGGCAACGGTTTTGTGTCCGATGTCGGTGTGGACGGCGTAGGCGAAGTCTATGGGTGTCGAACCCTTAGGCAGGGTGAGGATTTTGCCTTTGGGTGTCAGGATATAGACTTCGTTGGGGAACAGGTCGACTTTGACGTGTTCGAGGAATTCGATGGCGTTCGCGCTGCTGGCTTGCAAATCGAGGATGTTTTTAAGCCATTGGTTGGTATGGAGGACGGCTTGATCGACGGTGTTTTCGCCGGATTTGTATATCCAGTGGCCGGCGATGCCGCCTTCGGCTACGGCATCCATTTCGCGCGTGCGGATTTGGACTTCAATGGGTAAGCCGTAAGGGCCGACCAGGGTCGTGTGCAGGCTTTGGTAGCCGTTGCTTTTCGGGATGGCGATATAGTCTTTGAAGCGTCCGGGTTTGGGCTGATAGAGATTGTGCAGCGCGCCGAGGGCGGCGTAACACGCGGGAATGCTGTTGACGATGACGCGGAAGCCGTAAATGTCCATGACTTCGGCAAAGCGCAATTTTTTTGCCAACATTTTTTGATGGATGCTGTACAGGTTTTTTTCCCTGCCTTTGATTTTGGCTTCGATGTTCGCGCCGACCAAACGCTGGCTGAAGGCGCGCAAAACTTTGCCGACGACGTCGCGGCGGTTTTTGCGGCTGTTGTCCATCGCTTTTTTAAGGGTTTCGTAGCGGTTCGGGTGGAGGTTTTGAAACGATAAGTCCTGAAGCTCTTGGTAGGCGTTGTTCAAGCCGATGCGGTTGGCGATTTGGGCGTAGATTTCGAGGGTTTCTTTGGCGATGCGGCGGCGTTTGTCGGGACGCATGGAGCCGAGTGTGCGCATATTGTGCAGGCGGTCGGCGAGTTTGACGACGATCACACGCACGTCTTTGGTCATGGCGAGAATAAGCTTGCGGAAGCTTTCCGCCTGATGCTCGGCATGATCTTCAAATTTGAGTTTTTCGAGTTTGGAAAGCCCGTCCACCATCTCGGAGATGGTTTCACCGAATTCTGCCGCCATTTCGATTTTGGATACGCCCGTGTCTTCGAGTACGTCGTGCATCACGCCCGCGCACAAGCCTTGTATGTCCATGTGCCACAACGCAAGTTGCGTGGCGACGGCAAGGGGGTGGGTAATGTAGGGTTCGCCGCTTTTACGGGTTTGTCCGTCATGGGCGTGAAAGGCGTAGGCGACGGCTTTTTCAAGCTCGGCCTGTTCGGATGGGCTGAGATAGGAGGCGGTGCGGAACAAAAGTTCGCGTGCTTCGGCAGTCAGCGCGTCGTAGGGGGCAGTGGGCTGGGGGGCGGGCATTTCAGACGGCCTTCGGTGTGTGTTTTGTTTTGAGCCGTCAGACTGTATCGGTCGGATGTCGCGCCGATACAATCCGCGCGGCGGTTGGGCAGGTTTTGCCTGCCGGTATTATTTGTTGCGGGTCAGCAGTTCGGTACCGATTTGACCGGCGGCGATTTCGCGCAGGGCGGTAACGGTCGGTTTGTTGTTGCGGATGTCGTCAACCATAGGGGCGTTGCCGTTTTCAAGCTGGCGTGCGCGGCGGGCGGCGACGAGGGTCAGGTCGAAATGATTGGGGATTTTGCCTGTGCAGTCTTCAGTGGTGATACGGGCCATATGTTTGCTTTCTTTCTATTAATTTGTGATGGAATGTAAATGCGTATTTTCGCTGTTTTTCAGGAATTTTCCAACAGGTTTGAGATAAATCCTTGCTGGGAAGATTTTTTCAGACGACCTGCTTTGATGATGTGGAGCAAATCGGCTTCTGCCCTGTCCAAATCATCGTTGACGACAATATAGTCAAACAGGACGGATTGTTCGATTTCGTGACGCGCTTTGGAGAGGCGGGTTTGGATGACTTCCTCGCTGTCGGTGCCGCGCCCGATAAGGCGTTCGGCAAGGACTTCGAACGAAGGCGGCAGGATGAAGATGCTGCTGGCTTCGGGCAGCGATTTGCGCACTTGCGCCGCGCCTTGCACGTCGATTTCCAAAATCACGTCGTAACCCTCTTCGCTAAGGGAATTGACCCCCGCGATGCTGGTTCCGTAATAATTGCCGAAAACGTTTGCGTGTTCTAGGAAGGCTTTTTGTTCAATTAAGGATTCAAATTCTTCTTTGGGAACAAAATGATAATGCACGCCGTGCTGCTCTCCTTCGCGCGGCTGACGGGTGGTGTGCGATACGGAGACGCGCAAATCGCCGTTATTTTTCAAAAGACGGGAAACCAGCGTGGTCTTGCCCGTACCGGAAGCGGCGGAGATGATGAAAATATTGCCTTTTTTATGGGGTTTCATGATGTCGGTACCGATGGGATTATCTGTTGATTGTAGCATACGGGGCGTGTAATTTCATGTTCAGACGACCTTTCAGCACCGATGGATTTGGCAACCGACGGTCTGACGGCTACAATATCGCGTTAAAAACTTTTCATTTGGGAACACGCAAAATGTTGGTTCATCCTGAGGCGATGGGCGTCGCCGCATTGGCGGACAAAATCCGCAAAATCGAAAACTGGCCGCAAAAAGGCATTTTATTTCACGACATTACACCGGTGCTTCAAAGCGCGGAATATTTCCGCCTTTTGGTGGACTTGCTGGTTTACCGCTATATGGGTCAGAAAATCGATGTCGTGGCAGGCTTGGACGCACGCGGCTTCATCATCGGCGCGGCGTTGGCATATCAGTTGAACGTCGGCTTCGTCCCCATCCGCAAAAAGGGCAAGCTGCCTTTTGATACGATTTCGCAAAGCTACGCGCTGGAATACGGCGAAGCGACGGTCGAAATCCACAAAGACGCAGTCAAACCCGGCGCGCGCGTGCTGCTGGTCGATGACCTGGTCGCAACCGGCGGCACCATGCTCGCAGGCGTGGAATTAATCCGCAAACTCGGCGGCGAAGTCGTTGAAGCGGCGGCGATTTTGGAATTTACGGATTTGATTGGTGGCAGCAAAATCCGCGAAAACGGCGTTCCCCTGTTTACCCTGCTGCAAAACGAAGGCTGCATGTAAACTTTGCCCATGCCTCAAAGGTCGTCTGAAACAGCCATTCCGCTTTTCAGACGACCTTTTGTTGTCCCTGATTACGCGGTTAATGTAAATATCGGTTTCAGATTCGGATAATGCCGCCAAATCGTTTAGAATACGGCTCTAATTGATTCTAATAAAGATACGGCAAGTAATGAACGCACAACGCATATTTTCCCTCTCGCTCAGCCTGATTGCCGCCGCGATTTTGTCGGCGTGTGCCTCCGAAAACGACGCGACTTCATCCAAAGAGCCTGGCTCTTCCCTGACCGAACCCGCTTCCATCCCCGCCCGCCGCGCCGAAGGCGAATCCAAAGTATTGTCCGATTACGGTCAATATCAAGGCGCGCTGGACGCTGCCAAACGCGGCGACGATATGTGGGTGCAACAATTCTTGGCGCAGGCGGGCGACAGCGCGATGGCTGAAAACGTCCGCAACGAATGGCTCAAAAGCCTCGGCGCGCGCGGACAATGGGATATGTTCCGCCAAGAAAACAAAAAGCTGAATGCGGCGGGTCGGGTGCAGGAAGTGCAATGTTATGCCGAATTGAGCAGCGGCAGCTACAACATGGTGGCAGAGCTTATACGCGTTACCAACAAGCTGCCTGCGGGTTGTACCCGTTTGGTCGAAAGCGCGGCATCGGCAGGTCGTCTGAACAGCAACGACGCATGGCGCCGCGTACGCGGATTGTTGAGCAACAGCCAAACCACCGATGCACGCAGCTTGGCAGCCGCATTGGGCAGCCCGTTTGAGGGCGGCTCACAAGGTGCGCGCGAATACAGCCTTTTGAACGTCATCGGAAAAGATGCGCGCAAATCCTCCTCCGCAGCCTCTACCCTGTCAAGCATGGAATCCGGCTTGAGCCGCGAACAAAGCAGCTTCGCATGGGGCGTATTGGGACACCACCACGCGCAAAATCAAAACATGCAGACCGCGTTGAGCTACTACGGTCGCGTTTCCGACCGCAAACAACTGACCGACGAGCAGTTTGAATGGTACGCCCGTGCCGCCCTGCGTCTGCAACGCTGGAACGAATTGTCCGGCATCATCCAACAAATGCCCGACAAGCTGCAAAAAGACCCGACTTGGCAATACTGGTTGGGTCGAAGCTACGCCGCACAAGGCAACCAAAGCCGCGCTAAAGACATGTACGAAAAAGCCGCCGCAAGCGGACGCAATTTCTACGCCGTCTTAGCAGGCGAAGAACTCGGCCGCCGCGTCAATACCAAAAACAACGTTTCCGACGCCGATAAAAAAGACGTCCGCCGCATGGCAGACGACGGCGCAATCAAACGCGCGCTGGTTCTGTTTAAAAACAGTCAAAGCAGCAACGATGCCAAAATGCGCCGTCAGGCACAGGCAGAATGGCGTTTCGCCACCCGCGACTTCAACGAAGACAACCTCCTGACTGCCGCGCAAGTCGCCTTTGAAAACCAGTTTTACGACATGGCGATCAACAGCGCCGACCGGACCGAGCGCAAACTCAACTACAACCTGCGCTACCTCTCTCCGTTTAAAGAGACCACCGTCCGCTACGCCTCACAAGCAGGCATCGATCCCGCTTGGGTTTACGGTCTGATCCGCCAAGAAAGCCGCTTCGTCATGGGCGCGCAATCGAGCGTCGGCGCACAAGGCCTGATGCAGGTTATGCCTGCTACCGCCCGCGAAATCGCCGGCAAAATCGGCATGAGCAGCAGCGAACTCTACACCATGGACGGCAATATCCGCATGGGTACATGGTACATGGCAGACGCCAAACGCCGTCTGCAAAACAACGAAGTGATGGCAACCGCAGGCTACAACGCCGGTCCCGGCCGCGCACGCAACTGGCAAGCTTCTACGCCTCTGGAAGGCGCGATTTACGCCGAAACCATCCCCTTCACTGAAACCCGCGACTACGTCAAAAAAGTCATGACCAACGCGACCTACTACGCATCCCTGTTCAACGAACCGCAAACTTCGTTGAAACAGCGTATGGGAACCGTTCCGGGTCGTTATTGATTGACGCGGCTGCATACTATCGGATTGTTCGATAGGTGCGAAAGCTAAAAGGTCGTCTGAAAAACCTGAATCAGGTTTTTCAGACGACCTTTTGTATAAACCGGGTCTGACAAGGAGTTTATCGCAGGGATAGTCGGTTAGGATGAGCTACTTGCTATCCGTTGCTGTTCTTAGCCCCGATTGCACGGGGTGATATGACTGCTTTTGGTTTCATGGGGAAATAAAGAAAACCCGCCGAATAATCGACGGGTTTTCGTATGGTGGCGGAGTAAGAGGGATTCGAACCCTCGATGCAGGTTGACCCCACATGCTTCCTTAGCAGGGAAGTGCCTTCAGCCTCTCAGCCATTACTCCCAAGGAAGTGCGTAATATACTGGTTTGGTTCGGACGTGTCAAGCCGAGCCTGAGTGTATTTTTTAACCGTATGAAATCATTTGTATAAAATATAAAGAAACGTAAAATTGTAGCCCGTATGCGGCGGCTGGTACAATTCATGCTTGGTTTCAGGATGTGATGAAAATGAATGATTTGATTGTATTGAACAAGCCTTATGGCGTGATTTGCCAGTTTTCGGTGCATGAAAAGTATGGGTGTTTGAAAGATTATGTGGCGCTGCCGGACTTTTATCCGGCGGGGCGTTTAGATACGGACAGCGAGGGTTTGCTGCTGCTGACGAACGACGGACGTTTGCAGGCGCGGATTGCGGATCCTAAGTTTAAACTGGAGAAAACTTATTGGGCGCAGGTGGAAGGTTCGCCCGACGAAGCGAAGCTGGATATGCTGCGGCGCGGGGTGGATTTGGGGGATTTTGTCACGCGTCCGGCAAAGGTTCGCGTATTAGAGGCGGGCGAAGCGGATGTTTTGTGGCCGCGCGTGTCGCCTATCCGCATGCGTAAATCCGTGCCTGATTTTTGGGTGGAAATTCGGATTTCGGAAGGGAAAAACCGTCAGGTCAGGCGTATGACGGCTAAGGCGGGTTTTCCGTGTCTGCGTTTGGTCAGGGTGGCGATAGGTCGTCTGAATCTATTCGATTTGGGCTTGGCGCTTGGGCAATGGACGTTTGCGCCGCATAAGCCTTGATGAAAGGCTGCCCGTTAAATAAATGGGTCAATAACGAAAAGGTCGTCTGAAAACCCTGCAATACGGTTTTCAGACGACCTTTGTTATTGGATATTAATGATGCGTATGACCGATTTGGAAGGTCATGGTGGTGTAGTTCGCCTGTTTTTGGCACACGCTTTGATCGGGGAAATCGGCTTTGTGTTCTACGCTGGCTTTCCAGAAGCCTTGACGCAGGGGGATGATGCTGACTTCGCCTTTGTCGTCCGTAGTGTCGGAGAAGGCTTGGGCTTCGGTTTTGTGGGTTTTGCTGCGGTCGCTGGTGTCGAAACCGTCAAATGTGGCGGTAACGGTGGCGTTGGGCAGCGGCTCGCCATTGAAAAGGACGCGGACTTTGAAGCGTTCGCCGACGTGGACGTTGGCGGGATTATCCAGCGGAACGATTTCTAAATGTTGTCCGACTTGCTTGGTGATGACGACGGTGTCTGCGCTTTCGTGTCCGACGTTGACGATGTTTTTACCGAACATTCGGGTTTGTTCGCAATAGCTGGCATCAGGCATTTCTTTGATGCTCGCCTGTTTCCAGCCTGCGCTGTTTTTAGACCAGAAGGTCGGCTGGTATTCGGCGGTAACGAGGTAGCTGCCGTCTTTAACCGGCTGTTTGCTGCGGTATTGGTAGTTAAACGTCCCTTTTTGAATCAGATTTTCTTTGCCTTTTTCGGTAACGAGCTGCATGGGTTTGCTGAAAATGTGCAGGCGGTCTTTGGCGATGGGTTCGAGTTCGGGAAACTCGCCGTAGCCCAATTCGGCTTGCAGGTATTCGCCGCCGTGCGTATGGGCGGTTTCGACCCAGACGCGGTGTGCTTGGGCGGTTGTGCTGAACAGGAGTGCGGATGCGATGAACAATGCGGTTTTTTTCATGGGTTCTCCAAATGTATCGGGTAGAAATTTGATTGGTTATAATATAACAATTTTATTTATAACAAAACGGGTTCATGAAAAAAAAGGTCGTCTGAAAACAGGATTTCTGTTTTCAGACGACCTTTCGCTTAGCCGATGTTTAAGCGTTAACCGGCTTTAGAAGTAATATGGTGTACTCATTTTTAAATTGAATCAATAAATTGACAGATCTATTTTTGAAATAACTTTATTTTGCTTGTCGCTTTTGATAAGCACAAAAAACCTCCTGCGTACAGGAGGTTTTTTGAGAAGCGGATTAGCGCAGTTCCGTATGCAGGCGGCTGATGAGCGTAGAGGCATCGCTGCCGTTGTATGCGCTGCCGTCTTTGTTGAGAAGGCGGATTCGCGAACCGCCGTTAACAGGTTCGACGAATACGATGATCTCGGGGTAGGCGGCCGGTTTCTCAACTTTTTTGCCTTTACCGAACATGCGGCCGAAGAAGCCCGGTTTTTTCGTGGAAACGGCGTCGCTTTCGTTAGGCGCCTGTTGAACCAAGAAGGCGTGGCGTTCGATGTTTTGACCCAAGACATTCAAGCCGATGCGGTCGAGGGCGAGCGCGGTGCGGCGCCAGTTGCGGCCGTAGTCGCCGGAGACGAGCAGGGTGTTGCCGTCGATTCGCGCCAATTCGCTGCCGCTGCGTTTGGCAACGCTTTGGGTCAGCGCGTTTTCGGCTTGTTGCTGATCGACGCCCAAGTATTGCATGAAGCGTGCGAGGAAGGCAGCTTCAAGATTCGGATCGTTGGCGGCAGGCTGCCAAGTGGTTGTATCTTTGTTTTTGTCTGCGTAAACTTCTTTCATGCCTTTGTGGGCGAAAAAGACGTCGGTTGTGCCGTTTCTGCCTTGTTCGATGCGGATGATGAATTTATCGCGCTCGCTGGTGGAATAGATGCCGCCCAAGCCGACTTTGTCCAAGAGGCGGCGCAGGCCGTCTTGCGGGATTTTGGCGCGGTTTTCAGCCCATTCGGTTTCCATTTGGCCGATGCCGGGTTCTTCGGATTTGATGTCGAAACCGTTTTCTTGCCAGAATGCTTTCAGCAAAGGCCAAATTTCGGCTGGGGATTTGCCTTGGACTTCAACCCAGCGTTGGTTCCCGTCGCGTTCCAAACGGACGCCTTTGACGGATTTGAGGACTTCGGAGTTGGCGGCCTGTTGCGTTGCCGATGTGCGGCGGCTCAGGTCGCTGGCACGGACGGCGCCGCTGCCGGCGGGTACTTGATAGAGGTTGCCTTGATCGGGATTGTTCAGATCAGGCGGTACTTCTAATTTGACGATTTTGCGTGTCTGGGTTTGGTAGTCCAGCTTAGGCAGGTCTTTTTTGTTGCCCGAACAGGCAGTTATGCTGATCAGGGCGATTGCTACGACGACAGGTTTCATATAGGCCATATTGGTTTCCTGTTGGATGTGATGGGTTAACGGCAGGTCGTCTGAAAACGGTTTTCAGACGACCTTTGCGGTTTATGCGGTGAGTTGTCCGGATTCTTGCAATGCGGCGCGGACTTTTGCCTGTCCGGCTTCGGTCAGGGGAACGAGCGGCAGGGGGGCATAAGGGTCACATTTGCCCAACGCTGATACGCCCCATTTGGGCGCGGCAGGGCTTGGTTCGCAGAACATAGTGTTATAAATAGGAATCAGGCGGTCATTTAATTGACGGGCGGTCGCAATATCGCCTGCAAGGGCGGCGCGGCACATATCGGCGAAGAGTTTGGGAGCGACATTGGCGGCAACGGTCACAACGCCTTTCCCGCCGCAGAGCATGAAGGGCAGGCCGGTAGGGTCGTCGCCGGAAAGGACGGTGAAGCCTTCGGGCGCGTGTTTGATTAATTCGAGATTGCTGCCGATGTTGCCGCTGGCTTCTTTGACGCCGACGATGTTCGGGATTTTGGCAAGGCGCAGGATGGTGTCGTTGGTCATGCTGACGACGGTGCGGCCGGGTACGTTGTAGATAATCATCGGAATCGAGGTGGCTTCGGCGATGGTTTTGAAATGTTGGTAAATGCCTTCTTGGGAGGGTTTGTTGTAATAGGGGACGACGGAGAGGGTGTAGTCTGCACCGGCTTTTTCGGCGGCGCGGGAGAGCGCGATGGCTTCGAGGGTGTTGTTGGCGCCGGTGCCGGCGATAACGGGAACACGCTTGTTGACGTGTTTGACCGTTTCTTCGATTACGCTTAAATGTTCTTCGACGGAGAGGGTGGCGGTTTCGCCTGTCGTGCCGACGGCGACGATGCCGTCGGTACCGTTTTCGATATGCCAGTCGATCAAATCGCGGAGTTGTTCGTAATGGATGCTGCCGTCTTGATTCATGGGGGTAATCAGGGCAACCAAACTGCCTTGTAACATAAGGAAACCTTTTATTTGTAGGGCGGAAGAGGGTTTGCTTCCAAAGGGAAGGAAATGCTTGGAATTGTAGCTTACTTTGTTGTTTGTGTGAAACATCTTGACCGGACGGTAGCTGTGCGAAGCTGAACGTAATGTTTATCTTAATGAATAATGATGTTTTTAATCAAAAATTTAGCATATTTTCATAGTGAAATGCCTGTCAAGGATTAAAAAGTGTTAAAGTCTTGCGGCGATGATTTTTGCTTTATCGAAGCCCGTTTCAGACGACCTTTTTAAGTTTGTCCGACTGTGTATAATATCTTCCCTAATTTTTCATCTTCACACTCTATTTAAATTTCTCAACAAAATGACACACCCAAATTCCCCGCAATCCGAATTTTTACGCGGCATCAAAGAATGTTCGCCCATGCTTATCGGGCTTTTGCCGTGGGCGCTGATACTCGGCGTACAAGGCGGGCAGAAAGGGATGAGTTGGCTGGAAATGCTGCTGATGACGGGCATGAACTTTGCCGGCGGCTCGGAATTTGCAGCGGTCAACCTTTGGACAAACCCGCTACCGATACTGATCATCGCTACCGTTACTTTCATGATTAATTCGCGCCATATTCTGATGGGGGCGGCAATCGCGCCTTATATGCGGGATATGCCGCTGAAAAAAGCCATGCCTGCGCTGTTTTTTATGTGCGACGAAAGTTGGGCGCTGGCGTTTGCGGAAATCCAAAAGCGCAAGGCGATGGGGCTGCCGGCGTTCAATATTCCTTATTACGCGGGCGTGTGCTTTATCCTGTATACCACTTGGATCGGCTTTGCGGCGTTTGGCGCGGCGGTCGGGCCGATGTTCGGCGATGTTGCGGCATGGGGTTTCGGCATGGCGTTTCCTGCCGTGTTTCTGGTGCTGCTGCGGGGTATGTGGAAAAGCTTTAAGGCGGCACGCCCTTGGTTTGTCAGCCTGATTGTGGCGGGCGGGACTTATTTGTCGGTGGACGGGCATTGGTATGTGCCGATGGGCGCGATTTCCGGCCTGCTTGCCGCCTATCTTTGGGGAGAGAAGGAATGAAGGATTTGCTCTCTTGGCAGTCGTTCCTGCTGTTTGCCAGTATGCTGGCGGTAACGTATTCCACCCGCCTTATCGGTTTTTTCGCCTTGCGCAATCGCACTTTAAGCCGCCGTGCACAAATTGTGATGGAAGCCGCGCCGGGTTGCGTGTTGATTTCCGTCATCGCGCCTTATTTCGTGTCCAACAAGCCGCACGAGTTGATTGCCATTGCGCTGACCGTGCTTGCCGCAAGCAGGTTTTCCATGTTGGTTACCGTGTTGATCGGCGTCGGCAGTTCTGGGCTGTTGGGGTATTTAATGCGCTAGGCGGCTGCGTTTTAGCGAAACCGGTTATCTGCTTTCAGACGACCTTATCTTGTTATAATGTCGTCTGAAATTTTTTATAAAGCAAAATCATGGCAAACCAAAGACTCATCTACGGCTTCCACGCCGTCAACGCCCGCCTGTGGCAAAACCCGAAATCGATTACCGAACTCTACGTTCAAGAAGGCAAAAACGATGCCCGCACGCGCGATGTGTTGGAAAAAGCGGCAAACGAAAACGTGCGCGTACACTTCGCCGACGCCGACCGCCTCAACGCCATCAGCAAAGGCGCACGGCATCAAGGTGTGGTCGGGTTTATCGACGCTTCCAAAAACCACGTCCACCTCGAAGACGTATTGGAAAACCTGAGCGAACCGCCGCTCTTGCTGATACTCGACGGCATCACCGACCCGCACAACCTTGGCGCGTGCCTGCGTACCGCCGACGCAATGGGCGTACACGCCGTCATCGCGCCGAAAGACAAAAGCGCGGGACTGAACGCCACCGTCAGCAAAGTCGCCTGCGGCGCGGCGGAAACCGTCCCCTACATCACCGTAACCAACCTCGCCCGCACCCTGCGCGAGCTGAAAGAATACGGCATCTGGATCATCGGCACCGACATGGGCGGCGATTCCGACCTCTACCATTGCGACCTGCCCGACAGCGCGGCATGGGTGATGGGCAACGAAGGCGAAGGCATGCGCCGCCTGACGCGAGAACATTGCGACATGCTGGTGTCGATACCCATGTTCGGCACGGTCGAAAGCATGAACGTCTCCGTCAGCGCAGGCATGGTGTTGAGCGAAACGCGCCGTCAACGGGTGTTGAAAGCAGAAAAATAGAGCTTAGGTTTGTAAACAGAAAACTTCGTCTGAAAACCGGAAATTTGGTTTTCAGGCGACGTTTTACTTAGAGGCGATTCTCTTTACCCGACCATTTCATCGACTTTGCGTTGATAGCTTTTCAACAGCTCCGCCGAGCGGGCAAAGCGTTCGGCTTCATCGTCTGAAAGTTGCAGGTCGATGATGCGGACCGCGCCTTGGCGGTTGACGACGGTCGGTACGCCGATATACACGCCGTTTTGTCCGAACTCGCCTTCAAGCAGGGTGGAGACGGGCAGCACGACGCCTTGATTGTGCAGGATGGCGTTGGAGATGCGGCTCAAGCCCATGCCGATGCCGTGGCTGGTCGAACCTTTGGCGGCAATGACTTCGTAGGCGGCATTGCGCACGGTGGTATAGATTTTGTCCATACGCGCCTGCCCGTCTTCTGATTGTTCCAACATCTTCTGAACTGACATACCCGCGATGTTGGCGGTGCTCCAAAGCGCAATGATGCTGTCGCCGTGTTCGCCGATCATCATGGCATCGACGCTCCAAGGCGCGACGTCGAATTCGTTGCCCAGACAAACGCGGAAACGGGCGGAGTCAAGGATAGTGCCCGAGCCGATAACGCGCTCTTTGGGCAGGCCTGAAAAGCGCAGGACGGCATAAGACAGTACGTCCACAGGATTGGAGGCGACCAAGAAAATGCCGTCAAAGCCCGAAGCCATGACTTTCGAAACGATGTCGCGGAAGATGCGCAGGTTTTTGTCGATTAAGTCCAAACGTGTTTCGCCGGGAGCCTGCGCCGCGCCCGCACAAATACACACGATATCTGCATCCGAGCAATCATCGTAATCGCCGACGTAAATACGCGCGGGCGAGGCGGCATAAGGCATTCCGTGGCGGAAGTCGCGCGCTTCGCCTTCCGCGCGCGTGCGGTTGATGTCGATTAAAACCATGTCGTCGCACAAGGCTTGGTTGAGCATGGAATAGGCGTAGCTGACACCGACCGCGCCCAAGCCCACAACCACTACTTTATTACCAACTTTTTTCATGTTTGTTCCTGTTTGTTTGTGAATAGGAATTATTAATAGCACCAAGGCAGGGTGGCGTCAAATTTCAGACGATCTGTTTGCTTTGTAGCGGATTGTAGTGGAAAAATAAGCACATAAGCCGTTTGCCGGTCAGGGCGGAAGCAATGGCAAGAAAAGCAGGGAAGAGGATTGATATAATGCAGTATATTTATTTTGATTTAAGTCATGAATATCATCATAAAACCGTTATATTATAACTTACGGAGTGTATCCGAAAATTCGGACGGATTTTGTTTGCAGACATTGCCACCGAAATACGGAGACACAATAGTCATGAATCATGATAATGAAAGGAAACGAATGAAAGCGAAATCTTTATTGGCGGTTTTGGCTGCCACCTGCATTTTGTCCGCTTGCAGCAGCGCAGGCAGCAGTTTGGCGGACGGACTGACCAAGCCGTTTGATCCTAATGTAAAAGATTGGAAGCAACTGACTGTTTCCGAATCTGTTCCCGACGGCGGCGTACTGGAGTTGACCGACAGGGGCAGTAAAACCCAAACCCTGAAAAAAGGCGGGGTTTTGGATACGGGTTATCTGAAAAACGACCGTGTTTCCGATTTTGACTATGTGAAAAAAATCAATGTAAACGGACAACTTATCGAATTGGAACGCGGTGATTTCTTGGTGTATAAACAAAGCCATTCTATCGTTGCCGCCACTTTGGCAAAGCAGAAAACCAATCCGTCAGATGGAGCGCGTTCCGAGGCATTCGATTTTCATGTTAACGAAATTCAGGGGCAGGACATTGCTTTCGGTAATCTGCCTAAATTGGGACAAATAAACTACAAAGGTATCGCGTTCAACGGCGACGACCGTAGCGGGCGTTTGTCTTACACGGTTGATTTTGAGAAGAAACAAGGCAGCGGCAGCATCAGCGGAATGCATAGCGGCTATAACGTCGAATTGGCGAAAACCGACATCCAAGCCATGGGCAACGGCTCAGGCTTGAGCGGCAAGACTATGAAGGACGGTGTGGAAAAAGGCAGTTACGAGCTGAAGCTTTTCGGCAGTAAAGCCGAAGAAATTGCCGGTAAGGCTAAAATCAACGACGGGGGTAAAACTCAGGAAATCGGTTTGGCCGGTAAGAAAGAGTAGGGCGGGACAATCCTCAGCCTGACGGATAAGGTCGTCTGAAACCTTTATTTTAGATAAAAGGTTTCAGACGACCTTTTTGTATCGGCAATTTGGAAAATATAGCTATAGCTAAATGACTTTATTTTCGATACGCAACTTACCGGGAATGACGGAATTCCATGACATTCTGTATTTAAAGTTAAGCATGTTTGCTATATGGTTTGTAGGCGTGGATGCTTTGGATTCAAGCAACTTTCATGATGCGTTCGATTTCATGCCAAAAGCCGTCGGGGCGCAATTCGAGTTTGGCGATTAAGCCGCTTTCGATTTGGCGGACGTCTCGGTCGGACAGGGTTTGCGCCTCGGCGACACGGGCGGGGGCAAGGTATGCCATGCGGTCGATGAGGTGGTAGTGTGCGTCCTCTGTGGTCGGATATGCCGGCCAGTCTCGGATAAAGACGCCGCGCCAGCAGTATGGGTTTAACGGGGCTTCGGCGGAATCTGCGCCGACGGGGAAAAAGCCGATGCCGCGTATGATTGAGGCGGGTTGTGGCGCGTCGGGGAGGCGGTTTTGCCGCAGGGTTTCGCTGCCTTCGGGGGATTGAAGCAGGGCGAGTTGGCGGGGCAGTTTGGCGGCTTTGGCGGCGAGGGTGTCTTTGGAATTGAGTCCGCACAGGTCTGCGGATTTGCCGCTGTCGCTGCCGTAATATTTGCAGGTCAGTTCGATATGATAGGGTTTGCCGTTGATGGAGGCGATGAAATCGGCGGCGCCTTGCGTGAGGTCGTCTGAAAACACGGGCAGGTTATAGGCGTGCAGCTCGGTATGCGGCGCGTGGGCGAACCAAAATGCGAGCAGGCGCTCGGCGTAGATGCCGAGGCGGTTGCCGAAGGGGGCGTGTTCGGCGAGATAGTCGTCTAAGGGGGTGGGATTGTCGTCCAAATCCAAAAGATAGCGGAAGCCGCGTTCGCTCAATAGCTCGCGGACGCTCAATTCGCAACCGCTTTGCCAAAGCGGCGGGGCGGTCAGCAGGGTGGCGAGGTCGCGGACGGTCGGGGTGGTGAGTTTCCACCATAGGGCATCTAGGGCGTAGTTCATGGCTGTATCTGGTTGATAGTTTGGCTGAGATCGTCTGAAAACTTGATTGAAGGTTTTCAGACGACCTTTTTCAGTCTTTCTTCTTCAAGCGATGGCTGACGGTATTGAAAAAGCCGCGCAGGATGTCGATGTCTTCGGTTTGCGTGTTGGCGCGGCCGAACAGGCTTTGCATACGGCGCATCAGGCGTTCGCTGTTGCGGCGGTTGAAGAAGCCGATGTCGTCCATGACGCTTTCCATGTGGGCGACCATGCCTTTGATTTGTTCGTGTGTGGCGGCGTGGTCTTCTTGTTGCAGGTGGGTCATGGGCATATCGGTCTGGCTGAAGATTTCGTAACACACGACCTGAACGGCTTGGGCGAGGTTGAGCGAGAAATAGTCGGGGTTGCCGTTGATGGTCATCAGACGGTTGCATGCCTGCACTTCTTCGATGCTCAAGCCGAAGGTTTCGTTGCCGAAGACGAGGGCAACTTGTTCGCCGCGCCGCGCCGCCTGCAATAATTCGGGAACCAGTTCGCGCGGGGTTTGCAGCGGTGCGGTGATTTCGCGGCGGCGGCTGGTAAGGGCGCAGGCGAGCGTGGTGTCGGCGAGGGCTTCGTCGAGTGTGGCGGCAATCACGACGTTGTGCAATACGTCTGCCGCGCCGGAAGCGAGGATGAAACTTTCCTCCGGCAGTTGGAAATCTTGCGGGCTTTCGGGATTGAAAACGGGCGGCTGCCCAGTCATCGGCGTGGACATCAAATTCGGGGCGACGATGGTGAGTTTGTGCAGCCCCATGGTTTTCATGGCGCGGGCGGCGGAGCCGATATTGGCGGGATGGCTGGTGCGGGTGAGGATGATGCGGATGTTGCCGAGATAGTCGGGCAATTCGGGCTTGGCTGAAGTCATGTTTTGTTTTCGGTTTGTTCGGGAATCGGGTATAATGCGCCATCTTTTTGTTTTCAGACGACCTTTCGCCTTTGGGCTTGAGAGGTCGTCTGAAATGTTCTTTAACAACGTCGGAAACGTACAAACGTTGCGTCCGGTGCAGATGCGCCGGACGGTATTTTACCTGATTTAGAAAGAAAACCCATGAATCCGTTTTTAAATACCGCTTTCAAAGCCGCCCGTAAAGCCGGGCAGATGATGATCCGCGCAAGCGGCAATCTGGATGCCGTCAAAGTTGACAGCAAGGCATTCAACGATTTCGTTTCCGACGTTGACCGCAATTCCGAGATGATTTTGGTGGAAGCGCTTAAAGAAGCCTATCCGCATCACAAAATCACTTGCGAAGAAGGCGGTTCTCACGGCAAAGCCTCTGCGGAATACGAATGGATTATCGATCCGCTCGACGGCACGACCAACTTCTTACACGGCCATCCCCAATACGCGATTTCTATGGCGCTGCTGCACAAAGGTGTATTGCAGGAGGCTTTGGTGTACGCACCTGAGCGCAACGACGTTTACATGGCTTCGCGCGGCAAAGGCGCGTTGCTCAACGACCGTCGTATCCGCGTTTCTTCACGCATTGAATTGAACCGCTGCTTGATCGGTACTGGCTTCCCTGTTGTCGATCAAAGCATGATGGACAAGTATCTGGCTATTTTGAAAGACTTTTTGGCAAAAACTGCCGGAGGTCGCAGAGAAGGCGCGGCTTCATTGGATTTGTGTGCCGTGGCGGCCGGCCGTTTGGACGGTTTCTTCGAGTTTAACCTCAAGCCTTGGGATATTGCCGCAGGCGCGCTGATTGTGCAGGAGGCGGGCGGTATCGTTACCGATATGTCCGGCAACGAAGGCTGGCTGGAAAGCGGCGATATTGTGGCAGCCAATCCGAAAGTGCTGGCGCAAATGTTGCAAATCATTAGCGGACATCTGTAAACAGGAGGTCGTTTTCAGACGACCTTTTGCTCGTTTTTAATACGGTGTCGTGATTTAGCAATAGTAGGAATATCATCCATGTTACTTTCAGGAGCAGATAACTACCTTTTATCGCAATCTGAAAACAGGGATTCCGATTAATGATAATATGCTTAAAGAATTGATTTGCAACAGGCCACCCCTATGCCAATCTGATAAATGACGAACCGTATTGTTGTGAATAATATGAAGAAAAAAACTTTTTTGAATCGTCCCAAGACATCCGTTTTCCGCACCGGGCAAATTGCTGCCGCGGTGTGCGCGGCAGTATGCGCTGCAACGGCTCAGGCGTATCCTTTGCAGGCTATTTTAAGGGATGCCATGGTGTCTGACCCGATTGTGAAGGAAGCGAAAGCAACCGAAGATTCGGTCAAAAGTACGACGAAGGCGACCCGTGCGCGCCATTATCCCGTGTTGACGCTGACAGGTACCAAAGTTTTGGCGCAGAAAAACAAATATTCCAGCAACGATATGAATGACGGTGTCGGCATACGCGGAACTTTGAATGTATATTCATGGGGCGCCATCAATGCGGCGGTACGGCGCGATAAAAACAGAGAGCAATACTACCATCATCGTTATTTCGAAAATCAGGAACGTCTGGGCAGCGACATCGGCAAACTCTATTTGACCGCATTGCGCGCGAAAGAAATCCTGCGCATCAACCGTCAGAGCTTGGTCCGACACAATAATCTTCTGAAGGATTTGAACATTATCGTGAAATACGACAGCGGCCGCCGTTCCGAACTCATTGAAGCGCGTGCGCGCCTGTTGCAGGTCGAATCATCCATCGCGCAACAACAACGCACGATGGAATTGGCGTTGAGCCGTTTGTCCCGCTACACCGGACGGCAGTTGACGGCAGAGGATTTGGAAGATCCGTTTGCCAACGACAGCGCGGAATCATTGGTCCGCCGTTTCAAAGCAGCTGATAACAATACCAATCCTTCCTATCGGGCGCAGGTGGCAGAACGCGACAGCGTGAAGGCAGATTTGGACGTTTCCAAAGCAGAGCGCCTGCCCGCCGTGAATCTGGAAGGTAATGCGAACCGCGACAACAGACAGCTTTATTTAAATGTGGCATGGAATGTCTTGGACGTTGCCGCGCGCCATAATGTGCAGAAAAATGCCGATGCCCTGATTGCCGCCGAATCGAAATCCGAGCAGATTATGCGCGACATCACCGAGAAAACCCAAACCGCCGAAATCGACATGCGCGAGAGCGAACGCCGTGCCGATATTGCCGCACAACATATTGCCGCTCAAAAAGATGTGGTTAAAACTTACGAGCTGCAATTCAAAATTGCCCGCCGCACGCTGACCGACGTTTTGGGCGCATACAACGAATTGTCCAGCATCGAGCAGGAAAACATTTCGGCGCGCAACGACTTCCGCGATGCCGCGTTGGATTATCTGGCTGCGCAGGCGCAAATGGCGAATTGGGCAGGCTTGAAGCAATAACATAAAATCTTAACATCATTACTCATTACGCGAATTATCATGAAAGCAATCATTGAACATATTGTGTTGGTTACCCGTCTCTTAGGGGCGCCTGTGTCAGAAGCCGCGCTGACGGCAGAGGTGGTGCGGGATAAAAAACTCAATGTCAACTATCATTCCCTCGTCGAAGTCTTGCGCAGCCACGGCTTCGAAAACACATTGTCCAAGCGCAATCTGGAAGACATTCCATCGCTTGCCGTTCCTGTGATGATCATTCTTCACAACGAAGAGGCTGCCGTCATTACCAATATCGAAGGTTCGGGTCGGAACAGGAAATATCATATCCGTCAGGTAGATGGCTTGGAGCAGCAGCTTGATCATGACCAGCTTTCCGGTCTGTATCTGGGTTACTGCTGGTTTATCAAGCCCAAAATGGCGGCGGACACGCGTTCCGAACTGCCTGAATACCACCTTCCCAAAGCATGGTTTTGGAAAGTCATTTGGCGTTTCCGCAGCTATTACTATCAAGTGATTTTGGCGACCGTCATTATCAACTTCCTCGCCTTGGTCAGCTCGTTGTATGTCATGAACGTGTACGACCGCGTCATTCCCAACCAAGCCTATGAAACCCTGTGGGTTTTGAGTATCGGCGTTGTCCTCGCCATTTTGTTCGAATTTGCCGCCAAGATGATACGCGGCCATTTGACCGACATCGCCGGTAAAAAAGCCGACCTGATTATCAGCTCCGCCTTGTTCCGTCGCGTGATGGCATTGCGCCTTGCCGACCGTCCCGCTTCGTCCGGTTCATACGCCAACAACCTGCGCGAATTTGAATCCGTACGCGAATTCATGACCAGTGCGAGCCTGTTGACTTTGGTGGACTTGCCGTTCCTGTTGCTGTTTATTTTTGTTATTTCGATAGTCGGCGGCAAACTGGCATTGGTTCCTTTGGCGATTATTCCGATTGTCGTCATTGTCGGCTTTATCGTCCAACGCCCCTTGTCGCGCCACATTAACGAATCCATGAAAGAAAGCTCGCAACGTTCAGGCCTTGCCGTAGAAGCCATTGAAGGCATCGAAACCCTGAAAACCAACAATGCGACTTCATGGGCGCAACAACGCTGGGACGAATACACCGCTAAAACCTCCGCTTCATCCATCAAAGTAAAAGATACCAGCAACTTCATGGTCAACTTCGCTGTTGCCATGCAGCAGCTCAATACTGTCTTTTTGGTCGTTGTCGGTACCTATCTGATTCATGCCGACAACCATGCGGAACGGATTACCATGGGTGCGCTGATTGCCTCCGTTATTCTGTCCGGCCGCGCGTTGGCGCCGTTGGCTCAAGTTGCCGGCCTTGCTACCCGCTTCCAACAAGCGAAGCTGGCGTTAAGAGGCGTGAACGACATTGTTTCCCGTCCGATCGAACGCAGCCCCGAACGCAAATACATTACTTTGGACAACGTTCAAGGCAATATCGCTTTTGAAAACGTAACGTTCAAATACAAAAACGAAAGCAACAACGCAGTTGACGAGTTACGCATCAACATCCGACCCGGTGAAAAAGTCGGTATTCTCGGACGTATCGGCAGCGGTAAAAGTACCATGCTGAAGCTGGCGAGCGGTCTGTACGACACCGAAAAAGGCAACGTAACCCTCGACGGCGTCGATATGCGCCAACTTGATCCGAATTTCCTGCGTAACCAAGTCCTCCTGTTCAGCCAATCTCCACGCCTTTTCTTGGGTACATTGCGTGAAAACATGGACTTGGCGCGTACCGACAGCTATTCGACCGACCAAGACCTGCTGACCGCACTCAAACGTTTCGGTCTGGACCAAATCATCCGCAACCACCCGAGAGGCTTGGATATGCCTTTGGGTGAAGACGGCTTGGGTCTGTCCGGCGGTCAAAAACAAATCATCGCCCTCGCACGCATGACACTGCGCGACCCCAAAGTTGTCCTTTTGGACGAGCCGACGACCAGCCTCGACCAAGGTACCGAACGCATGGCATTGAACGCGATTGCCCACTGGGGACGCAACCGCACCATGCTCTTGGTCACCCACCGTCCGCAAGTGCTGCAAATCGTTAACCGCATCATCGTAATGGAAAACGGCAAAGTCGTTATGGACGGCCCGCGCGATTTAGTGTTGCAAAAACTAATGCAAAACGAGCAAAACAAAGTCAAAGCAGCACAACAAGCGCAGGAAAACCAACGTCCCGGCGAAGCGGCGCAAGCATGACGAAAAGGGAAAAGGTCGTCTGAAAACACAAGCAGAAAACGTTTCAGACGACCTCTTTGAAAACAACAAACAGATACCGAAGATTCATCATTATGAGCGAAAACAACGTTAAATCCAAAGACCTGCATCTCATTAACGATTTGAATGCAGCCTTGCAAAAAGAAAAACACAGCGGCCAATTTTGGGTCATCATCCTGTTTTTCCTGCTGCTCGTCGTCTTTGTCGTATGGGCATACAACAGCACCGTCGAAGAAGTAACCCGCGGCAACGGCAACGTCATCCCCAGCAGCCGCGAACAAGTCATCCAAAGTCTGGACGCCGGCGTCATTACCCAAATGATGGTTAAGGAAGGCGATTTGGTCGAAAAAGACCAAATCCTGCTGAAGCTCGACGATACGCGCAGCCTTGCCGTATTGCGCGAGAGCGAGGCCAAAGTCCAAAACCTCGAGGCCACTATCGCCCGCCTGAAAGCCGAAGCTTACGGCGGCAAACTCACGTTCCCCAACAGCGTCAGCCCCGAACTCCGCCGCCGCGAAACCGCCGCATATAACGCCCGCCGCCAAGCCATGACCGATGCCGTACAAAGTCTGGTACAAAGCAAAGCGGCGCTTGATCGCGAAATCGCCATTACTGCGCCTATGGTGGCACAAGGCGTCATGTCCGAAGTCGAACTCCTCAAAATGCGCCGCGAATCCAGCGATCTGACCCTGCAAATTGCCGAACGCCGCAACCGTTACAGAACAGATGCCAACAACGAACTCGTGCAATCCGAATCCGAGCTGGCGCAATCTAAAGAAAACATGGCAATGCGCGCCGACCCGGTTGACCGCTCCCAAATCCGCTCCCCCATGCGCGGCATCGTCAAAAACATCAAAATCAATACCATCGGCGGCGTAGTCAACCCGGGCGAAGAAATCATGCAAATCGTCCCCGTTGACGACAAACTCCTTGTCGAAGCCTATATCCGTCCGCAAGACATCGCCTTCGTCCGCGCAGGACAGCCCGCACTGGTCAAAGTCAGCGCATATGACTACTCCATCTACGGCGGATTGGAAGGCAAAGTTACCCTTGTCGGCGCAGATACCGTCAGCAACTCCATGCAAAGCCGTGCCAACGATCTGAAGCTCGACCCCAACCAAGTTTACTACCGAGTCATCGTCCAAACTGAGAACAACGCCCTGAAAGACAAAAACGGTAAAGACATGCCGATTATCCCGGGCATGGTTGCCACAGTGGACATTAAAACCGGAGAAAAAACCATCTTCCAATACCTGATCAAACCGATTACCCGTATGAAACAGGCATTGAGCGAGCGCTAATTTTCCGAATCAAACTTGCTTAACAGTCAAAAGGTCGTCTGAAAAACCGGTACAGGTTTTCAGACGACCTTTTTGTCAGATAGGGAATATTTTGGCAGCGCTCATGCCTATCTGTACGGAATAGGGGCTTACAGTATTTTCAATCCAATCCGCTTTTTTACGAATATAACGAAATCATCTTTTTTTAAAACCAAGCATTCTTTCCCATTTTCAGACGACCTCATTAAAGTAACGTGCAATCCGAGAATTAAGGAAAGAACCATGACCGCAACCACCGCCCCGCTTTTGCGCTTCATCACTGCCGGCAGCGTCGACGACGGCAAATCCACCCTCATCGGCCGCCTGCTCTACGACAGCAAAACCCTGCTGACCGACCAGCTCGACAAACTCAACCGCGCTGCCGAAAACGGCGAAACGCCCGACTTCGCCAGCCTCACCGACGGCCTTGCCGCCGAGCGCGAACAAGGCATCACCATCGATGTCGCCTACCGCTATTTCGCCACGCCCAAGCGCAAATTCATCATCGCCGACACGCCCGGACACGAACAATACACCCGCAACATGGTAACGGGCGCATCAACCGCCGATGCCGCCATCGTCTTGATAGACGCAACGCGCGTCGATTTTTCCGGCAGCGAACCCGTCCTCCTGCCACAGACCAAACGCCACAGCGCGATTCTGAAACTCTTGGGCTGCCCCAACATCATCGTCGCCGTCAACAAACTCGACCTGCTCGACTTCGACGAAACCAAATATCAGGCCATTACCGCAGCCTACCGCAAGCTGGCGGAACAAATCGGCCTCCAAGCCCAAATCCACTTCCTGCCCATCAGCGCGTTAAAAGGCGACAACATCGTCAACGCCAGCAGCCAAACCCCGTGGTATCAAGGTTTGCCGCTGTTACCCCTGCTCGAAAGCCTGCCCGTCAACCGCCAAAACGCCGCCGACCAAGCCGCCCACTTCCCCGTGCAGCGCGTCGCACGGCAAGACGGCAGCAGCAGCGACGACTTCCGCGGCTATCAAGGCAGGCTGGAAGCAGGCCGTCTGAAAACCGGCGACGAAGTCAAAATCCTGCCTGGCGGACATACCGCCAAAATCGCCGAAATCTACAATCCAAACGGCAAAACCGAATCCGCCGAAGCGGGCGAAGTGCTGACCGTCACGCTTGATACCGACCTCGACATCTCGCGCGGCAACAGCATCGCCGCCGCCGACAGCCCCGTCGCGCCCGAACAGCAGTTCCAAGCCGCGCTGTGCTGGTTCGACGACATCCCGCTCAACCTGCGCCGCAAATACCTGCTGAAACACACCATCCAAACCACCCCCGTCAAAATCAGCGCGATTTCCTACGTTTGGGACGTGAACACCCTCAGCCGCGTCGAATCCGCCGACACGCTCAAACTCAACGACATCGGCAGCGTCAGCCTCAAAACCCAGCAGCCGATTGCCGCCGCGCCCTACGAAGAAAACCATGCCCTCGGCGCGTTCATCCTGATAGACGAAGCCACCAACCACACTGTCGCCGCAGGCATGATACGCAAGGCTGACCAAACGGACAGTTTTGAAATTTAAAACAAGGCATCTTGAATTGAAGAGGTCGTCTAAAAAACCGAAGCAGAGTTTTCAGACGACCTCTTCAGTTTGGCAGATTAAGGCAGGGAATATGGCAGGTAGGCTTTAAGCCATACGGCGTTGCCTTATCCTCAGCCAGCGCGGTGGGAAATCACAGTGAATTAAAATAACAAAATCGCGGCATGGCATTTTTCATTTGGATACATGGTAAAAGGTCGTCTGAAATCGGAAAGGAAGGTTTTCAGACGATCTCTCATGACGGCTCGTCTGAATCAAACAAGCCTCGGCACGCATACAGCAGCCCGCCCGCCAATACGGCCAGACCCACCGCCGCCCAATACGCATCGGCATAGCCGACTGCCTTTGCCAGCCGTAGGGCGGCGAAACCGGCCGCGTAACTGCCGAGTAGAACCACGGAAAATTGCAGGCTGCTATCGAGTGCGGCGGTGGCGCGGTCGGATTTGTCCATCACCAACACCAGTATCACCGGCAGCAGCAGCGTGTAGCTCAGGCTCAGGGTGATGATTTGCGCGGGCGGCAGCCAAGGGTGGACGCGTGAGAGCGTGTCGATGGCGGTCATGGACGCCAAAAGCGGCAGTTGCAGCGCGTAGAGCAGGAACACGAGTTTGCGGCGCGGATAATTGCGCGAAAACCAGCCCGACAGCGGCGTCACAATCAGGCAGGCAACAGGAATACCCACCGCCAGAATCCCGCCCGTCTGCTTCGGGTTGAAGCCCAAATCCGCCAGCTTGGGCACAAAAGTCGCCGCTGCAAACGCATACGGCGCGGCAACGGCAAACAGCAAAACCAGCCACCGCCAGCCCGTTTCAGGCCGCCGCCAAAAGGAGACCAGCCGCGCCGCCAACGCCGTCAAACCGCCTTGCGCCGTCGGGCTTTCCGGCTCACGGTAGCACAAGAGTTGCAGCAGCATCAGCAGGGTGAACGCCAGCATAAAGCCCGCCGCCGCCGTCTGCCCGTATTCCTGATACAGCCACAATACCAGTGCGCCGCCGATCATTTTGCCGCCGCGCGCCGCCATCGTCTGAATCACGCCGCCGAAACCGCGTTCGCGGTGCGGCAGGACGATGCACGACAAGCCCAGCATCGCGCAGCCGTACACCGCCGACATTGCCGAGAGCAAAACGCAGCAGGCCAGAAGCAGCGGGAAGTTCTGCGTGATGTCGGTACAGGCCATCAGCCCGAACACTGCCGAAAGCCCCAGCGTCGCCGCCGGCAGCCAGCCGCGAAACCGCCCGAACCGCCCCGCCGGCCGCCGCTCCATCAGCGCGGCAAACAACACCTTCGCCGCTTCGATACCGCCGATTAAATGTATCCAGCTCAGTTGGTTCAGGCTGTAACCGTGGTTTTTCAAAATAGCGACCAGCGCGACCAGATAAAAACCGGTCAGCGTGAATTTGTAGGTGCTGCCGCCGATAAGCAGCAGCCAGTCGCGCGGGGCGGGGAATGTCGGGTTTTGCGGCATGGTGTTTCCTTGGTTTCTACAGGTAAGTCTATAGATTGGATCACAACCTTCGTTTTTACGCTTGATAATGGTATCCCCGCATTTTTACTGTAGTAAGTATCGTTTCCTAAATCACCGTAGAATATGGTATGTCCCAAACTGCCATATAAAGTATCATTATGGTCCGTACCGGTAATAAGGACGGATGGGTTGTTTTTTAAAGAAAGCAATGTCTCAGCCATAATAGTTCTCCTGTGGAAAAATAGATGGCAAGAGTGAATAATAATTTATATCTAATTGAAATTAATAATTTTTTTATTATATAGCATGATGTCGATTGTATCGGGGAAAGCAATAATAGAGAAAGTATATTAAATTAATATATTATTTAGTATGTTAATTTAGAATTAGAAATAATCAGGTGAAATATTTGGTGTGCCGATAATAGGGAAAGTAAAACAGAAAAGGTCGTCTGAAAACTGTTTTTCAGACGACCTTTTTACCGTTTATCACTCAAGAAAGGACGGATTACTCCCGTACCTGTCCGTCGCCCAACACTATCCATTTCTGCGAAGTCAGACCGTGCAGGCCGACGGGTCCGCGGACGTGGATTTTGTCGGTGGAAATGCCGATTTCCGCGCCGAGACCGTACTCGAAGCCGTCGGCGAAGCGGGTGGAGGCATTGACCATGACGCTGGCGCTGTCGACCGTACGCAGGAAGGTGCGGGCATCGGTGTAGGATTCGGTGACGATGCTGTCGGTGTGGTGGCTGCCGTGGGTGTTGATGTGGGCGACGGCTTCTTCGAGGCTGTCGACGATTTTGACGGAGAGGATGGGGGCGAGGTATTCGGTGTCCCAGTCTTCTTCGGAGGCCGTCTGAATGTGGGGCAGGATGGACAGGGTACGCGGGCAGCCGCGCAGCTTGACGTTGCGGGCGGCGTATTTCTCTGCCAGTACGGGCAGGATTTCGGCGGCGTGGCTTTGGTGGACGAGCAGGGTTTCCATGGTGTTGCAGGTGCCGTAGCGCGAGGTTTTGGCGTTAAAGGCGATGTTGACGGCTTTTTCGGCGTCGGCGGCGCGGTCGATATAGACGTGGCAGATGCCGTCGAGGTGTTTGATGACGGGTACGCGGGCTTCGGCGGCGATGCGGGAAACCAGCGATTTGCCGCCGCGCGGGATGACGACGTCGATAAATTCAGGACTTTGCAGCATGGCGCCGACGCTTTCGCGGTCGGTGTTTTCAATCAGGCTGACGGCCGCTGCGGGCAACCCGTTTTCAACTAACGCCTGCGTAATCAGTTTGGAAAGCGCCATATTGCTGTTGAAGGCTTCGCTGCCGCCGCGCAGGACGCAGGCGTTGCCGGACTTGAGGCAGAGGGCGGCGGCATCGACGGTTACGTTGGGGCGGGATTCGTAAATGATGCCGACAACGCCCAACGGTACGCGCATTTTGCCGATTTGCAGGCCGTTTTCACGGGTGCGGAATTCGTCCATTTCGCCGACGGGGTCGGGCAGGGCGGCAATCTGGCGCAAACCTTCGCACATGGCGTCTATGGTTTTTTCGGTCAGCCGCAGGCGGTCGAGCAGTGCGTCGTTCAAACCTTTCTGCGCGGCTTGTTCCATATCTTGAGCGTTGGCGGCAAGGATGGCGGTTTGATGGTGTTTGATCAGTTCGGCGGCGCGCAGGAGCGCGGCGTTTTTCTGCGCGGTCTCGGCGGCGGCAACAATATAAGATGCCTGCTTGGCGGCGGACGCGGTGCGGCGGACGTAGTCTTGGATGTTTTGCATGGTGTTTCTGCGGGACAAGTGGGAATGGGTTGATGATAAGGTCGTCTGAACGGGAATTCAATACAAAACAGGGTGGAGGCGGCTAACTTTCGGTTTGTTTCACGGCAGTATGGAGTTTCGGGGTCAATGGTGGAAAGGTCGTCTGAAAATTTGAAAGTGGGTTTCAGGCGGCAGTAAATCGGGCAGTTATTCCCACTTCTGCATAGGCAGGGGCGGGAATAACGATGGTGGATAAACACCGTATCGGGAATGGGTGGATTTCGTGGGCAAAGCCCACGCTACTTCTGTCTGAAAAGATAGGGTAAAGGAAAATAAGAAGCCTCTATGCTGTCATTTCCGCGCAGGCGGGAATCCAGAGATTTCAAGCCTTATCAATCTTTAAACATTCCTAAAAATCAAAGTCTGGATTCCCGCCTGCGCGGGAATGACGGCATGGGTATTGCCATTTTAATCTGTTTTGGAAGGCAGGTTTCAGACGACCTTTTGTCGTATGGTCTTACTGCTGATTACAGGATTGTCGGTTGATGTTTATTAGGATTCCGTTTCCGCCAATTCCTCCGCTGCTTTTTGAACCATGTCCGGCGTGAGTTTGTTCAGACAGTCGGTGTGTCCCAGCGGGCATTCGCGTTTGAAGCAGGGCGAGCATTCGAGGTGCAGGCTGACGATTTTGGCTTTTTGGCTCAAGGGTGGGGTGTGGTGGGGGCTGGACGAGCCGTAGGCAGCGACGAGTTTGCGGTCGAGGGCGGCGGCGAGGTGCATCAGGCCGCTGTCGTTGCAGACGACGGTGTCGGCGCAGGAGAGCAGGTCAATCGCTTCGGAAAGGTTGGTTTTGCCGCAGAGGTTGGTACAGAGGTCGTCTGAAAGTCGGTTGATTTCTTCGGCGATGTCGAAATCTTTTTGCGAGCCGAACAGCCAAACCTGCCAGCCTTGCGCCAGATAGCGGCGGCCGAGTTCGGCGAAATGGCGCGCGGGCCAGCGTTTGGCAGGACCGTATTCCGCACCCGGACAGAAGGCGAGAACGGGTTTGTCCGTGTTTAAGCCATATTTGGCAAGGGCGGCGGCGCGGCTTTCTGGGGAAATGGTGAAACGCGGGTTATCGGAATGTCCGTTGAAGTCCGCCTGCGTCGGGTGGGCGAGGGCGGTGTAGCGGTCAACCATCAGGGGCAGGGCGGCTTTGTCGAGCTTGCGGATGTCGTTGAGCAGCAGATAGCGCGATTCTCCGACGTAGCCGGTGCGCTGTTTGATGCCGGTGGCGAAGGCGATGAGGGCGGATTTCAGCGAGCCGGGCAGGACGATGACTTGGTCGTAACCTTGTTTGCCCAGTTCGCGCCCGATGCGCCAGCGTTTTTTCAGATCCAACGCGCCGTGTCCGAACGGGTTTTCAATGACGCGGCTGATTTCGGGCATACGCTCGAACACCGCCATCGACCATTTGGGCGCGAATGCGTCTATGGTGCAGCCGGGATGGAGTTCATGCAGGCGGCGGTAAAGCGGCTGGGTCATGACGCAGTCGCCGATCCAGCTCGGGGTGATGATGAGGATTTTTTGGGACATGGTGGTAGGGTAGGTTTGTATTGCGCGATATTGTAGCCGATTTGAAAAGGTCGTCTGAAAAACATTTTCAGACGACCTTTTTGCATTGTGGGCGATTAATGCCAACGGCTGTCGTTTTCGCACGGAATACCGTCATGATCACCGTCCATTTTGGTATTTGGGCAGTTTTTGATAAAAAATTCCGCCTCTTCCAAAGAATTCATTTGAGAACAGTGCTGACGGCCGTCGCATTTGAATGCAGTGGTAGTGCCAGTGATAGCAGCGGAGCCGGTTGAGGCAGTTGAACCGTGTTTGAAAGCAGTACGCCCGCTTGCCGCGTCTTTCCATGCCTTGCGTTCGGCTTTCATCTTTTCGGCAACTTCGGACACCATTGTAACCGGTGCAGCCGCAGTTGCTTCCTGTGTCTGACGGCGGTATTCCTGCCAATAGTTCCAGCCGAACCATCCGCCTGCGGCAAAGAGGGCAATGACGGGGATGATCCACAGGAGTTTGGAAAAGGCTGCTTTAAAAGGCTCGGGCTCGGGGGCGAAAAAGTCGGCTTCGCCGATGCAGTCGGAAGCGAAGCAGATGTTTTCCGCTTCGTCGCGTCCGCGTCTGCCTTTGATAATTTCAAACGATACGCGCTGGCCTTCGGCGGGCGGGTGCGGCAGCGTGGTGAAGGCGGAGAGCGGGGCGAATATTTCTTTACCCAAGTTTTCTTCACGGATGGCTCCGAACCTCCGATTGTCGTTCCAGCGGATGATGGTTCCGTAATGACGCATTTTATCTATATAGAATAGTTGTTGTTTAGGTCGGTATTTTAAACGAAATATATAAATGGACAAGGGGAGGGGTTGATATTTATATGTAAATTTCGGGTTTTAAAGTTAAGATAGATATTTTTGAAAACAGGTTGTTAATATTTTTATGATTTTATGGGTGCTTTGTTGTTGTCGTGCCGGGGTCGTCTGAAAACTCGTCTTCATATTTGAGCGAACGTGCTTTATCCGCTTTCAGACGGCCTGTGTGTTGCATCAAAGCAAAGGCTGCTGCCGCACGATGGCGCGGATGACGGCGCGGTTGGGGTGCAAGGCGGTGCGCAGGCGTTGGGACAGGGGCTGGGGCAGACCGAGGATGTCGGCGGCAATGGCGGCGGCGCAGACGGGGGCGGTGGCGAGGCCGCGCGTGCCGTGGGCGGTGTTGATGTAGGCGTTCGGCAGGTAGGGGCAGGGGATGTTGTCGAGGCGGTAGTTTTTGTCCAACGCGAGTTTGGCGTAGGCGGTCTGCATGGCGGCGATGTCGCCGAGCGTGCCGACGACGGGCAGGTGGTCGGGACTGTCGCAGCGCAGGGCGGCGTGTCCTTGCGGCGGGGCAGAGGGGTCGTCTGAAACCGAACGAAGCGGGTTTTGCTCAAACAATGATTGCGCCAATGGCTGGTTGAGCTGTTGCAGGGCGGCGCGGTTGGCGGCTTCTTCGTGCGGGTGCCAAGCATCGTCGTTGCTGTTGAGGACGAAGGTTGCGCCGTAGCAGTGTTGCCCTTGCCAGCTCGGGCTGATGTAGCTTTCACCGGATAGGGCGCAGCGCAGGCGTGTGGAAAAACCGCTTGCCGCCGCTACGCCGGTTTGCCCGCGGATTTGGCGGAACGGCAGGGCGGAGACGTTGGCATCGGCGGCGTTCGGGCTGTGCGCACCCATGCAGTAAATGATGCAGCGTGCGCTGAAGCTGCCGCGCGGCGTGTGTACCGTCCAGTTTGCGCCATCGTATTCGGCGGAGGATAAGGGCGTGTTTTCGTGCAACGCAATCAGCGGATGATTCAGCAAGGCGCGGACGACGGCGGGCGGGTTCAGCCATACGCCCTGCGGCCAGTAGAGACCGTCTGAAAAGACGTCTATGCCTGCGATTTGCGCGGCTTCGTCGGCGGATATGCTGCGGTAAAGGTGGGCGTGATGCTGCTGTAAACCCAATGCCTGATTACGTTTGCGTTCAGCCTCGTCGAAATTGAGGTGCAACACGCCGTCGCCGCCCCATGCGTCGGAATCGGGCAGCAGGTCTTGCAGCAGGCGGCGGGTATAGCCGTAGCCTGCCAGCAGCAGTTCGGTCTGCTCGGTGTCGTGCGGCGAGATTTTGGCGTAGAGCAGCCCTTGGCGGTTGCCGCTGCCGCCTTGCGCCGCTTTGCCCGCTTCCAAAACGGTAACGCGCACGCCGTGTTCCGCCAGTTTACGCGCGGTCGCGGCGCCGGCAATACCCGCGCCGATAACCAATGCGTGTTCGGGCGGAGTGGTAGCTTGAGGTCGTCTGAACCAAGGTTTGACGGGCTTGGGCGCAGCTTGCGGTACGACTTCGGTCTGCCATTCGATATGGTCGAAATGTTCATGCAGGCTGTCGGCGCAGTGCGGCGGGACAAGCCAGAGGTGTACATTAGGCAACAGGTTTTCCAAAAAGTTGACGCTGTTGAACTGAAGGCATTTTACGGCTTGGTCGAGGCGGTTTTTCAGACGGACTTCCAACTCGGTCGAGGCATCGGACAAAGGAAAATCGGGCATGCGGTTTTCGGTCAGACAGGCAACCAGATGCAGCGGCGCGGGATGAGTTTCAATCACGCGGGCAAGTTCGGCGGGGGCGGGCGGGGTATTCCAAGCGAGGATGGGCATGGCGGGGTCGTCTGAAAAAGTGGGGGAACAGATAAAAGTATCTCAGTAATTTTTATCGTCTTTTATCATCAATTTTTAGTGTAAATGATTGATGAATTTTGTTATTCCAGCCTGCGCGGGAATGACGGGATATGCGTATTTGGGATTTGAACGGATGGTTATTAAAGGTCGTCTGAAAACTTGGCAATCGGGTTTCAGACGACCTTTTGCGTTTATACGAGCTGTTCGCCCCAGTGTAATTTTTGGCGCAGGGTTCGGAAGTATTGGTAGTCGGTGGGATGGAGGATGCGCAGGGGGTTGTGGTAGCGGCGGATGATGATGCGGTCGAGGTTTTGCACGTCGATAAAGGATTGTCCGTCGAAATGGACGCGGGCATCGCCGCTTTGGGTAACGAGGATTTCGATTTCGGAGGTATCGGGGATGGCGATGGGGCGGTTGGTCATGGATTGGGGGCAGATGGGCACGAGGGTGAAGGCGTGCAATCCTGCCTGCATGATGGGGCCGCCGGCGGCTAGTGAGTAGGCGGTGGAGCCGGTGGGGGTGGAGACGATGAGGCCGTCGGAGCGTTGGGTATAGACGAATTCTTGGTTGATGAAGACTTCGAACTCTATCATTTGTCCGGCACCGCCGCGCGAGAGGACGGCGTCGTTGAGGGCGAGGGCGCGGTGAAAGGTTTGTCCGTCGCGGACGAGGGCGGCTTCGATGAGGATGCGCTCTTCGGGCAGGTATTTACCTTCGAGGACGGGCAGCAGCTCTTCGGTCATGTTTTCGCGGGGGATTTGGGTGAGGAAGCCTAAATGCCCTTGGTTGATGCCGATAACGGGTACGGCGCGGGGAGCGATTTCGCGGGCGACGGAGAGGAATGTGCCGTCGCCGCCGAGGACGATGACGAGGTCGCAGTGTTTGCCCAAGTCGGATTTGCTGACGATGTGGCAGCCGACGGTATCTTGAACATAGATGCAGCGTTCTTCTATGCCGATTTCGTCCAGATAGACGGTGAGGCCGTGTCCCTGCAGGAAGTGGATGAGGGTGTGGGCGGTGTTTTGGATTTCGGGGGTATTGGGGCGGGTTACGATACCGATGTTGTGAAACGGGCTGTTCATAGGCATGGGTCGTCTGAAAATTAGTCTATCCAGATGTCGCGTTCGAGCCGGTCAAGGCGTTCGTTGAGGCGGGCGACGTCGTCGCGCAGTTTGTCCACTTCTTCCATCCAGGCGGACAGGGTGGCGGCGTCGATAACGGGGGATTCGGGTTCGCGGGAAAAGTCGCTGATTTGCTCGGCTATGCTTTGCCCGATTTTTTTGACGGTTTGCCCGATGTTGGCGGCGCGTTCGCTGATGCTGCCTGCGAGTGAGTCGCCGAAGATGCGGGCGAGGTCGTCTGAAGCGTAGTAGCGCAGGCTGCCGAGTATGGGCAGGACGGTCATGCCGAGCATGAGGTCGCCTTCGAGGCTGATGTCGCCGACACCAGGTTCTTGTCCGGTCAGGATTTTGCGGATGGCGCTTTGGTGGAAGGTGATGAGGGTGTCGGCGGGTTGGTCGGCGGTTTCGAGGAAGCCGTCGTGATTGATGCGTCCGGTCAGTCCGAATCCGGCGAGGTTGAGGCTCAGGGTTTTACCTGACAGGCGGGACAGGTCTTGTTGATGTTCCGGATTTTGCTGTATCAGGTGGTTGATAACGGGAAATAGGGCGGACATAGGGTGTTCTCGATACTTTCGGGCTTGGGGTTGTTAAGTAAGACTGCGTTTTTTGGTTTTGGTTTTGCCGCTGCCGAAAGGTCGTCTGAAACGGTCGCGGAGCCGTAATTTTACAGGCTTAAGCCGTCGGCGGAAACGGTATTTACAATTTTGCCGCTGCTTGTGTCATCAGGTGCGAAATCGGGCGGCGGGAGACCGAGTTTGGCGGCCTCGGCGGTATAGAAATCGCGGCGGGTCGGGTGGCGCGGTTCGACGATGTTGCGGATGCGCCTGCCGTTTGGATGGAGGGTCGTCTGAAACAGGGTTTCGACGGCGATGTCGCGGTGGACGATATTGACGGGCTGGTTGCCGCCCGGGATGTTTTGCTTTTGAACAAGGCGGCTGACGGGATGGCGTTCGGCGCAATAAAGCCCGCCCAGCCGCAGGATGTCGATATTCGGAACGCCGCTGTCGAGCAGGTATTGCTCGGCAGCAAGGATTTGGCGGGCGGACTCGGTTTGCGGGTCGGGAGTTGCAGTTTCGTCACATTCCCGCGCTTTATCGCCGTAAACGCTGGTGCTGCTGGTGAAAATCAGGTGTTGCACGTTACACGCTCGGGCAAGTTCTGCCCATTGTTTGACGGTGTCGGCGTAATGCGTCAGCGAGGATGGCGGCAAGAGGCAGAACCAAACGGGTTTGTCGGCGTGGTGCCGCCAAAAGCTTGTATCGTGGGCAAGGTTCGTGCTTTGAAACACGCTGTCTTGATTGAGGTTGATGGTGTCGAGATGTATGGGCAGATTAATATCGTCCGAAGTCAGGCTGCGTTTGACGGCGGCGACGCTGCTGCCGTTTTCGTAGAGTTTCTGCGCCAAAGGGCGGCCGAGGTAGCCTAGGCCTAAGATGGATGCGTCGGGGGAAGTATTCATGATTTTGATGGTTTAGATATAGTCTTTTACGTTCGGGCTTCTGCCGAACACGGCCTCGTGAGATTGGCGGATACAGAGCCGGTTGAACATGACGCGTTGGGTTTGGTCGCCGTCGATAACCTTCACTTTGCCTTGCAGTTTCGGCGTGTCATGATGGAAAGTATTTTTAAAATCGTGCCAGCGTGCGGCTTGCAGGTGGACGACGGCAAACATATCGTGGGAAATATTGACGCCGATGCTGATGAGTTCGGACGATGCCTGAAGGCAGAAACCGCTGTCGCCGAAGAGGCACAGCCCTGTATCGTCGGGATAGCGGAACAGCTCGATTTTCACGGCTTGAGGTTCGGCAAAAACGGCGCAGAACAACCGCTCAAACAGCGACGGTTGTGAAACGCCTTCGCTCAACATGCCATACAGCCCTGAGAGCCAGTTGACATAGCCGAGGAAGGAAAAATGGAAATCCTGCATGATGGATTCGATGCGTTTCGGGTCGCGGCGGCTGATGAGGCTGACGAACTCGAATCCCGCTTCGGGGAGCCGTGAGCGCAGGACTTGAAGCAGGCGGTAGGCAAACGGGTTTTGATGGTTGCGGGGATTGCGCAAAATGCCGAGGAATTTGAGCCGCAGCACGCGCCACAGCGCGTCAGGAACTTTGACTGAATCGGTTTTATCCAAACCCGCTTTGCTTGTTTTGGCGAAACTCGCTTCGCTCGTTTTAGCGAAACTCGCTTCGCTCGTTTTTAGACGACATCCGGGCAGCGTGCGCAGGTGTTCGCAGGCATCTTCGTAGCCGCTTTCGTGGCGGTTGAACCAGCTTTCGAGGTTGTATTGGTTGCCGGTGTTTTCAACGAAAGCCAGCGTGTAGAGGTTTTTCGCCGCCAGATTGCCGATGATGTTGACGCTTGCCGCTTCGGGCGGGGCGGCCGGTTTGGCGGCGTGTTTGCGTTTTTTCCTTTCATCATGCGGCTGATGGGGATGAGTGCCAAACAAGGATAGGGGCAGCCGGTAAACATTTTGGTTTTGCGGGCTGACTTGGGGATTGTGCGCATGCTGCCGTTGTTCGGTTTGGGCGATATAGTGGTGTTCCTTGGTCGGATTCGCCGTCAAAAGCGCATAGGGCTTACTGCTGCCTTCGGGGAGCGGCTGGTCGCCTAGAATGAAAACTTGTCGGGTCATGGCTTGGGAAAGGTCGTCTGAATGTGCCGATTATAGTTTATCGGGGCAAAGATGTTCAAAATCCCTGCAATAGAGTGGAACGCAGGTTTTATGGCCGATTGAAATAAAAGGGCTGTCATTCCCGTCCGTGTTTATTCAGGGACGGGAGAAGGCATTAATTGTTTTGGTTTGAATTGGCTGGATTGAGTTTTCAGACGACCTAAAACCGGTTTTTCAATTCCCGCAGCGCCGCGAACACTTCCAAACCGTTGTTCAATCGCTTCCCTGCCAATTCCTCAACCCGTTCGCGGACTTGGGGCAAATCGACCCGTAAAAACGGATTGATTTTGCGTTCATGTGCAAGGGTAACGGGCAAGGTCGGCGTATGTTCCGCCGCGCGTAAAGCCGCTTGAATATCGGGATTTTCCGGTTCGATAAATTCGGCGAAACGCAGATTAGAGGCGGTGTATTCGTGCGCGGGATAAAACAGCGTGTCTTCGGGCAACTGATTGAATCTTTGGAAACTGTCGTACAACTCTTCTATCGTTCCCGTAAACATCCTGCCACAGCCGGCGGAGAATAAGGTATCGCCGCAGAAAACGTGCAGACCTTCGGCGTTTTCCAAAAGATAGCTGACGTGGCGGTCGGTATGGCCGGGCGTCGCCCACACGGTAACCAGCCCGTCGCCGAAAGGAAACTGCGTACCCGCCGTAACCGTGTGCGTTGCCAAGTCAATATCCGCCTCGCCGTACACGGGCGATTCCATAAAACCGTTTTTAAGGGATTGAACTCCGCCGATATGGTCGTGATGCAGATGGGTAATCCACGTTTGCGCCAGCATCAGGCGGTTGCGGACGAGGAATACCAAAACCGGCGTGGCATCGGACGGATCGATGCAGGCGGCGTGATTGCCGTCTTGAATCATCCAGATGTAGTTGTCGTTCAGGGCTTTGACAGGGGTGATGTTCATAATGTGGTTTCCTCACTTGGAAATAGCGGATTTTAGCTGATGATGAAAAGGTCGTCTGAAAATCTTGAACAAGTTTTTCAGACGACCTTTTGTATGAACGGATAAAAATAGCGGCAGAGGGTTCGGATTATTTTTGATCTATGTGTTCATATCCGGGGCAATCTGCGTTGCTTGCCCAAAAGATACCGTCGCTGTCGAGATAGACGGAGCAGGTCTCTTTGTTTTTGTATCCGTCATTCGGCTTGGCTTCGAGCAGGAAGCCCGAGGCGGACGGATTCTCTTTCCCTTTTTGGGTGTTTTGATAGTTGAAAAACTGGATGGTGAAGTATTCGTTTTGAACCAGGTCTGTTGCCGGGAAATTCTCAAACGTACGGTTTTGCGCGTAGAAGCGTTCGAGATTATGGGCATTGATCATGAGCTCGGAACGGACGTTCTCCAAACGGCTTTTACGGATAAAGCGTTCGTAGGACGGATAGGCAAGGGTGGCAAGGATGGCGAGAATGACGATGACGATGAGCAGCTCGACCAGCGTGAAGCCTTTTTGTAATGTGTTTTTCATGATATGTCGTAATTTTTATTGTATGGGCGGGAATTCAGACTGCAATTATAGTTCTTTTCTCCCATTTTGAATGTTTGGATAAATTTCAGGATTGGGAAAATATGTAAATGCGTTGCAATATCTTGGAAATAGTATTTTATAAAATGATTATAAAACAGATTATTATGATTTTATTTGATTTACCGTTGACTTGGCTGGAGTAAATGCTTGCAGTAAAATCCGCTCGTTTTCAGCGTTTTCGGCGGATAACTGTTGGGATTATGCGACATGAATCGGGTGCCGGATTGAACAGATGAAATGGATGAATCAGAAAGTCAGTTATGGCAAAGATTATTAATAAATGGACGGTTGGAATAACGGTTGCTGCGGTGCTTGGGTTTGCTGCGTGGTCTTATTTCCAGCCCGAACCGCAAACTTCTTACATCACGGAAACGGTTAAACGCGGCGACATCAGCCAGACGGTATCCGCCACGGGCGAGATTTCGCCGTCGAATCTGGTGTCGGTGGGCGCGCAGGCTTCGGGGCAGATTAAGAAGCTGTACGTCAAGCTCGGACAGCAGGTTAAGAAGGGCGATTTGATTGCGGAAATCAATTCGACCACTCAGGTGAACACGCTGAATACGGAAAAATCCAAGCTGGAAACGTATCAGGCGAAATTGCTTTCTGCCGAAATTGCGCTGAACAGCGCGGAGAAGAAATACAAGCGCGAGGCGGCGTTGTGGAAGGAAAACGCGACGTCCAAAGAGGATTTGGAAAGCGCGCAGGATGCGTTGGCTGCGGCTAAGGCAAACGTTGCCGAGCTGAAGGCTTCCATTAAACAAACCAAAATTTCCATCAATACTGCCGAATCGGAATTGGGCTATACCCGCATTACTGCGACGATGGACGGTACGGTGGTGGCGATTCCGGTGGAAGAAGGGCAGACCGTGAACGCGGTGCAGTCCACGCCGACGATTATCCAATTGGCGAATCTGGATACGATGTTGAACAAAATGCAGATTGCCGAAGGCGATATTACGAAGGTGAAGGCGGGGCAGGATATTTCGTTTACGATTTTGTCCGAACCGGATACGCCGATTAAGGCGAAGCTTGACAGCGTCGACCCGGGCTTGACCACGATGTCGCTGGGTAGCTATACCACCAGCACGGACACGACTTCCAATGCGATTTACTACTACGCCCGCGCTTTGGTGCCTAATCCCGACGGCAAACTTTCCATCGGTATGACGACGCAGAACACGATTGAAATCAACGGCGTGAAAAACGTTTTGCTCGTGCCGACGCTGACGATTAAAAAACACGACGGCAAATCGTTTGTCAGCGTTTTGGGTGCGGATGGTAAAGCTTCGGAACGCGAGATTACGGTCGGTCTGAAAGACAGTATGAATACCGAAGTGAAAAGCGGTTTGAAAGAAGGCGACAAGGTGGTGATGTCGGAAATGAGCGCGGCGGAGCAGGCTGAAGCGGCGCAACGCGCCATGCAGGGGCCGCCGAGATAAATAGGCAACAGGTCGTCTGAAAGTTTTGTTTCTGAGCAAAACTCCCCTTTCAGACGGCCTTTCCACTCCCTACATCATTATCGGTCGGAAACACTTATGAGCTTAATCGAATGTAAAAACATCAACCGCTACTTCGGCAGCGGCGCGAACCGTGTTCATGTTTTGAAAGATGTCAGCCTGTCGATAGAGAAGGGCGATTTCGTCGCCATCATCGGGCAGTCCGGTTCGGGCAAATCCACGCTGATGAACATCCTCGGCTGTTTGGATAGCGCGACTTCAGGTTCGTATCAAATCGACGGCATCGAAACCGCCAAAATGGAGCCGGACGAACTGGCGGCATTGCGGCGCGAACGCTTCGGCTTTATTTTCCAACGCTACAACTTGTTAGGCTCGCTGACGGCGCGGGACAACGTTGCCCTGCCTGCCGTGTATATGGGTATGGGCGGCAAAGAGCGTTCTAATCGTGCGGAAAAACTGTTGCAGGACTTGGGTTTGGAAGGCAAGGAAGGCAACAAACCCAGCGAACTTTCCGGCGGTCAGCAACAGCGCGTCTCCATCGCCCGCGCCCTGATGAACGGCGGCGAAATCATCTTCGCTGACGAACCGACCGGCGCGCTCGATACCGCCAGCGGTAAAAATGTGATTGAAATCATTCAAAAGCTGCATAAAGAAGGGCATACCGTGATTATGGTTACACACGATCCCGGTATCGCCGCCATCGCCAACCGTATCATCGAAATCCGCGACGGCGAAATCATCTCCGACACTTCAAAAAATCCCGAAATCCCCGAAAGCAAAATAGAACGCATCAAAGAAAAATCTTCGTGGCTGTTTTATTACGACCAATTCGTCGAAGCCTTCAAAATGTCGGTGCAGGCGATTATGGCGCACAAAATGCGTTCGCTCCTGACCATGCTCGGCATCATCATCGGTATTGCCTCGGTCGTGTCCGTCGTCGCTTTGGGCAACGGCTCTGAGAAAAAAATCCTCGCAGACATCAGCGCGATGGGGACGAACACCATCAGCATCTTTCCTGGACGCGGATTCGGCGACAGGCGCAGCGGTAGGATTAAAACCCTGACCATTGACGACGCCAAAGTCATCGCCAAACAAAGCTATGTTGCTTCCGCCACGCCGCAGACGACTTCCGGCGGCACGCTGACCTACCGCAATACCGACCTGACCGCCTCGCTCTACGGCGTGGGCGAACAATATTTCGACGTGCGCGGGCTGAAGCTGGAATCAGGCCGTCTGTTTGACGAGGCTGATGTGAAAGAAGACGCGCAAGTCGTCGTGATTGACCAAAATACCAAAAACAAACTTTTCGGCGAAGACACCGATCCTTTGGGTAAAACAATTCTCTTCAGGAAACGCCCGCTGACCGTCATCGGCGTGATGAAAAAAGAGGAAAATTCTTTCGGCAACGTTGATGTATTGATGCTCTGGTCGCCCTATACGACCGTGATGCACCAAATTACCGGCGAGAGCCACACCAACTCGATTACCGTCAAAATCAAAGACGATGCAAACACCCAAGTCGCCGAAAAAGGACTGACCGAGCTGCTCAAAACGCGGCACGGTACGGAAGACTTTTTCATGAACAACAGCGACAGCATCAAGCAGATGGTTGAAAGCACCACCGGCACCATGAAGCTGCTGATTTCCTCCATCGCCTTGATTTCGTTGGTGGTCGGCGGTATCGGCGTGATGAACATCATGCTGGTGTCCGTAACCGAGCGCACCAAAGAAATCGGCGTGCGCATGGCGATTGGCGCGCGGCGCAACAACATCCTGCAACAATTCCTGATTGAAGCTGTCTTAATCTGTATCATCGGCGGTTTGGTCGGAGTAGGACTGTCCACGGCCATCAGCCTCGTGTTCAACCATTTCGTTACCGAATTTCCAATGGAAATTTCCATCGGCTCTGTTATCGGCGCGGTTGTCTGTTCCACCGCCATCGGCGTAGCGTTCGGTTTTATGCCCGCCAACAAAGCCTCCAAACTCAACCCGATTGATGCCTTGTCTAAGGATTAAAATTTCAGACGACCTCCAAACCCAAAAGGTCGTCTGAAAACCCCGTTTGGCTATTGTCATCACAATGAACATACACACCGAGGAAAACCGAATGATTACCCTGCATGTATTGGCACAGTCCCGCGCCCTGCGCATCGTCTGGCTGCTCGAACTCATCGGCGCACCGTATCAAATCAAAACCTACGCGCGCCATCCCGAAACCCTGCTCGCGCCCGACGAACTCAAAGCCGTACACCCGCTGGGCAAATCCCCCGTTATCGACGACGACGGATTCGTGCTCAACGAAAGCGGCGCGATTACCGACTACCTGATTCAAACCTACGGCGGCGGACGCTTCATGCCCGAACGCGGCAGCCAAGATTACTGGCATTACCAACGCTGGCTGCACTATGCCGAAGGTTCGCTGATGCCCTTGCTTTTGCTCGGGCTGGTGTTCCGCAAAATAGAAAACGCCCCCATGCCGTTTTTCGTCAAACCCGTTGCACGCAAAATCAGCGGCAACGTCAAAAACGGCTTTATCGAACCGCAAGCCTCCCTGCATCTTGCCTATGTCGAAAACGAATTAAACGGCAAAGACTGGCTGGTCGACAACCGGCTCAGCGGCGCCGACATCATGATGAGTTACCCGCTGCAAGCCGCCGCCGACCGCTTCGGATTGGCGGACTATCCCAACATCCGCGCCTATTTGCAGCGCATCGAAAACGACCCCGCCTATCAAACGGCGGTACAGAAAGCAGGCGGCCCGCTGCTGCGTTTGGATAAATAAGGTCGTCTGAAAAAGCAAAAGTCGGGTCAGACAGCCCGACACAACACCGAACACACGATTCACACAATACATTGCGAAAACAGCCCGAGCGTCGTCTGAATCCGCAACATATAGTGGATTAACTAAATCAGGACAAGGCGAGGCAACGCCGTACTGGTTTAAAGTTTAATCCACTATATTTCAGACGACCCCTCCCGAAACAGGCATCTTCAGCCTTCAATACAAGGAAACCTATGGACGTTTACGCAACATACACAGCCTATCCGCAAAGCGGCATCGAACAAATCAAAGCCTCCTCCGGCACGCCTGCCGCCGTATCCGAATGCAGCGCAGGCAAACTATGGGACGCGCTGCATTTCGTCCTGACCGGCAAAGGCTCGGACGATGCAGACGCGGCAAACCCGTTGAGCAAAGCCATGATTGGCAACATCCTGCGGCAGGATGAAGAAGCGGGCGAACACACCGGATGGATCGACGATACTGAAATTGCCGAAGTGGCTAAAGCCCTGAACCAAGCCGATTTCGCCGCGCTGCTCGACGGTAAAGCTGCAGCAGATTTTCAAAACAACCAAATCTATCCCGATATTTGGGGCGACGAAAAAGCCTTTGCCGAAACCCGCGCGGAATTGGCGCAGCGGTTTAAAGAACTTGCCGCGTTCTACCAAGCCGCCGCCGAACAACATTGCGGCGTCGTGGTCAGGATTTCATGATTTCAGACGACCTTTTTGAATGGAAAGAGGTCGTCTGAAAAAAGTAGGTCGGATACTTGTATCCGACATAAATTCAAATAAGAAATGCCTTTGCCATCATTACCGCCTGCGCGGGAATGGCAGCGGCGAAAGTAGCGCGAGCTTTGCCCGCGAAAACAAGTTGATCCATCCGATTGCTGGTTTTCAGACGACCTCCAAATCAAAGGCTGAAACATGAACCCCGACAAAGTACAACGAAGCAAGCTGAATACATTGACCGACCTGCCCAATGTCGGCAAAGCCGTGGCGGAGGACTTGGCTTTGCTCGGTATCACGCAGCCGCAGGATTTGGCGGGGCAGGACGCTTACGAAATGTACGACCGCCTGTGCAGCCTGACCGCAACCCGACACGATCCCTGCATGATCGATATTTTCCTGTCGCTGGTTGATTTTATGCAGGGGAACGAACCGAAGCCGTGGTGGCATTTTACGGAACAGCGAAAAGCGTTTTTAGCCGATAAATAAACGCAGCCGATGAGATTGTTCAGACGACATCCCAACCAACCCTCCATGCCGTCTGAAAATTTAAACCGAAAGACACAACATGCAGAAAAAACCTTTTTTTCAGACGGCATTATCCCTGTCGCTCGCCCTAGCCTTAAGCGCGTGTGCCGTCCACAGCACCGAACAAAACCTCACGCTCGAATCGACGGGGCAGGTAATGAGCGCGGCGGAGACCGCCGAACGCTACGACGTGAACGGCAACTGGTGGGAAATCTACCAAAGCCCGCAGCTCAACGCCCTGATGGCACAGGCTTTGGAAAACAATATCGATTTGAAACAGGCTGCCATCAGCGTCAATAAAGCCCTGTATCAGGCGAATATTTTGGGGGCGGATTTGGTGCCGTCGTTCAGCGGCTCGCTGGGCGCGTCCACATCCAAAAACCTAAAAACCGGCAGCCACGGCAACACCTTCAGCAGCCAGCTCGGTTTGAGCTACGAATTGGATTTATGGCGCAAACTCAGTGCCACCGCCGACGCGCAAGTGTGGGAATACCAGGCCACACAGCAGGATATGGCAAATACGCGCCTGACTTTGATCAACAATGTCGCCGACGCCTATTTCAATATCGCCTACCTCAACGAAGCCATCGAATTGGCGCAAAAATCCCTCAAGCAATATCAGGAAATCAACCGCATTGCCGATGCCAAGTTCCGCTACGGCAGAGCCGATTCCAGCCAGCCGACGCAGGCGAAACAATCGCTGTTGAGTGCGCAAAACAACCTGATTTCCCTGAAAAACAGCCTCGACACGCAAAAACAGGTTTTACGCAACCTGCTCAACCTCAAGCCGAACGAAGCCATCGCCGCCGACCCCGCGCAATACCGACTGCCGTCCGTCAAAGGCGTGAACCTCGACGTACCGATTACCGTCTTGGCGAACCGCCCCGACCTGCGCGCCGCCGAATACCGCCTGCAATCCTCGCTCCAATCCGTCGAAGCGCAAAAACGCAGTTGGTATCCCTCGATTACCTTGGGCGCAAGCTTGAGCACGTCGTCTGAAAAAGCCAAAAGCGCGTTTAACATCCCGCTCTTGGGCGGCTCCGCCACCATCAACCTGCCGTTCCTCAACTGGCAGACCATGAAATGGAAAGACAAAACCGCCCAAGCCAATTTCGAAAGCGCCAAACTCGACTTTGAAAAAGCCCTGACCACCGCGTTGAACGAAATCAACACCAACTACCTCGCCTACCAAAACGCCCAAGCCGCGCTCAACAACCAAGAGCAGCGTTACGCCTTGGACAAGAAAAACAGCCGCTACTACCAAGTGCGCTACCAACACGGCAAAAACGAGCTGAAATATTGGCTGGAAGCGTTGAGTACGGAATACGGCTCCGCCCAAAACGTGTTGAATCAGCGGTACGAAACGCTGAAATACGAAAACATGGTGTATAAAGCGATGGCGGGACGTTATACGCCGAAGTAGGAATGAACAAATTAATCGAAGATGCCGGTTCTTTATTTGACTGACCTGATGCACAAGAAATACTTACTTTAAAACCACGGCAAATGGCTAATTACGGCGGATTTAAGCATTGGTTCTTTCTGATTTTTCCGCACATCGCAAAGAGCAGCAGTCTCAATAGTTTTGTCGGTGCTTTTTTGATGCATTGTGCCATGCAACAACAAAAGCACCGACATTTTTATGCCGATTCGGGTAGATTTGTGTAAACGGGAAAAGACGAGAAACGGGGAACAATAAAATGTAATACTGAATAAAATTATTTATATACAAATGGTTGTATAAAAGTAGGGCGGAGATACAAGCAAGCAGCGGGCGTTTTCGGCGGCTTGGCGGGCTTCTAC
>NZ_KV812087.1:192484-206455 GCF_001813335.1 Neisseria sp. HMSC055H02
TCCCGTCATTCAGCTTGAATGGTTTTTCGGAGGGTATGGCGTTTTTGATTTGGCGCTCGTTCAGCTTCATTTTTACGGTATTTTTTCGAGGTATTTTTCAGATACCGCAAAAGATACCGTAAATTTTAGGTTACTCCAATTAAGATGAATTAGACGGAATTATACAATCAGGAAGAAGACAATAGGATAGCAATCAGTCTGAACGCCTTGTATTTATTGGGCTTGGTTGATGGTATTAGACAGGATTAAACGAAAAAAAAACGCCTGAAATTTTCAAGCGTTTTTGTATGTTGGTTGCGGATAAGACACAAACCAAAGGATTAATACATTGTTTTATATCATTAAAATAATCAAGAAATGAGGATATACCCCCAAATAACCCCCCATTTTGTCAAAGTCAAAATTTTTCAGGGGTAAGCATTACTCCACTTTAGCTGTTCGCCATCAGATTAGCGGCTGATATTCAGTTCCGCCGTTTTGCCTGTCTTAGCAAGCATGGTTAATAACGCATCTATCGTGAACTTGCTGATTTTGCCGTTTACCAAATCGGAAACACGGGGGCGGCTGGTGTTAAAGATTTCTGCCGCCTGTTCCTGTTTCAAGTTCTGCTCTTTTATCCATGCGCTGACGCTTTCGGCAAGCTGTAACTTGGTTCTGATAATCATATCGCTATGTGCCTTGAGTTTGGCGGCTTCGTCAGGCTGAAAACCCAAATCGGCAAAAACATTACCGCCTACCGGTGTAATATGCGTGGTTTTCGATGTCATTTTTCTATCTCCTGTATCAATGCCCTATATCGGCTCTTGATGATTGCTGTGTCTTTCGGGGCGGTTTTTTGGCTCTTCTTTTGGAAGCTGTGCAATACATAGACGGCTTTTTCAAACTTAGCCACATAAACCACTCTAAACGCCCCGTCGGGCAAACGTTTTCTAAGTTCCATAACCCCGCTGCCAAGACTAATCATCGGTTTAAAGTCTGTCGGCTCTAAGCCATTTTGGATCAATCCCAATTCATAGCCGAAATGCCTTACCGCTTCAATCGGAAAGGCTTTTAGGTCTTCTAGCGATGTATCACGCCATTCAATCGGCTTCTCTCTGTTCATGTATCAAATTTTATACAGATAAGCAGCAAGAGGCAAGAATAAAGAAAAAGCGTATATATACAAAAAAACGCAAAATCGTTTGGTACCTTTGGTACCAATGGCTAAAAGCCTTGCCAGTCATGGCTTTCACGGTACCAAAACACATATCTTAACTTTGGTACCGTTTGGTACCGCTCCTATTTTTTGGGCGTAACCATATGAATATAAAGGGGTACCAAATAGTACCAAATCGGTACCAAGTAAATTTATGTTCATTTGGTACCGTTTTTTCTTTATTTTTATATTGATATTCATATGGTTATAAATGTAAAGTTTTGTGGTTTCAAAGGTACCAAATGATTTTGCCTCGCGCATAGGGTTTTATCTGTCCGCGCGTATTGGTCTTGAAATTATTTATCCCTCGTCTGTCTTTGTCGGTCATGGCGGAAACAGGACGTAATTGTGCTATCAGCGCGCTTTGCCGTTTGGGTATGGATTGTCTGAAGTAATGGGCGCAAAAAAGCCCGCCTGTATCAGTCATGGCGGGCTTGGTGGGCGTTTTGAATTAACCTTATGCAAACGGTCAGTCGTCCAGTTCCATATTGGGGGTCAGCACATAAAACCAGCCGTTCCCTTTCCGTCGGTGTTGGTAGCCTTTGTTTTTATGGTTGTATTTCAGCAATCCCCCGTCTGACAACACACGGCAAACTTTTAATTCATCGAAGCTTTGGGCGATTTCATCGGCAAAGACGCGGCGGATTACCCATAATTCCAATTTCTCCCCCTCCTGTTTCCGATAGCCTGCGTGGTCTTTGTTGGTGCTTTTATCGCTCCAATCCGTAAACCTCATGCCTAACGCGTATAGGTCGATAAAGTCCTCCGCCTGCTCGATAATTCTGCGGTCTTCGTGTTTCCCCGCTCCGTTGGTTTCCAGCCATTCATCAAAGCATTGTTTCACGCCTGCCATGCCTACGCCTGCGGCTAAACCGGTAACGGGGGCGGCAAGCTCCAAAGCGGCGGCGGCAAGGGCAAAGCGTTTTGCCACTCTTCGCGCCTGTCCTGACAGTTCGGGGACGGTCTCCATAAATGCGGTCATGCGCACGTTTGCCTGCTGTTTGGCTTGTTCTAGGTCGTCTGAAAGCCGTCGGATGAACGCTCTGCCCGCTGCCCCGTGATATTGTTCGGCGGATTGGGCGATATGTTCGCTCAATAATGCGCCGCTCTCGAAGCCGTGCAAGGTGTCGTAAATACCGTATCGGGCGGCGGCTCTGATACTGGGCAGGCGGGCGGCTTGTCCTGCGTTCCAATCGCCTTTGTGGTGTTTCAGGATGGAATCGGGGGTCTTTTCGCCGGTGGAAAACATCATCACTTTCCAGCGGCTCAAGGCGCGGTTTCCGCCTTGTTTTGCGCCCTGTACTTTGTTGATTCCGTTCATGACGCTGTAAACGGTGTCGCCGATGACGTGGGGGCTTGCCTGCACGATTTCGTCCAACACCAGCAAGCCATCATTGCGCGCGGCGGCGGTATTGGAAAAGCCTATCTTCGTACCGCTCCAAGACAACAGGCTGCCCGATGGTCTGCCCCATACGCTCAAGGCTGCTTTGGCGGCGGTGGTCTTGCCGTCGGATGAATCGCCCATCAGATGAAAACCGCCCGATTCTTCGCTCAACAGGGACAGCAAGGGGGCGGCAAAGGACGCGCCCAATGCCAGGCATAGGCGGCTGTTTCCCGCTGCGTATCGGGCGATATTTTGCTGCCAGTCGCCAAGCTCTCCGTTTGGTCGGTATGCCGCCGCTTGGCTGGTGTCGCCGTTGTAGATGACGGCGGGGGTTTTGCCGTCTGCTGTGATGGTTTCGCCGCTGGGCATGATGTAGGTGTCCCCGTGCCAGCCCGCGCGGTCGGTAATGGTAAAGGCGGTACGGCTGCCCTGTGTCTGCAAATAATCTGCCAGTCTTTCCCTTTTTGCCCGCCCGCTCATGACGGTTAAGCCGTAACTCTGCAATCGCTGCCAGCCCTGAACCGTGCCGATTTCCGCTTGTGGGATGGCGGCGGTCTTGGTTTGGCGTGTGATTTTGTCCTGCCAGCGGATAACGCGGTAATACGCGCCGTCGTTGTCCTGCCCCGTGCCGATGATGTCGATAGGGTCGGAAAGCAATAGCGGTTCTGCTTCGACGGCTTCGCCGTCTTTGCTCGTTCTGACGTTTATCCACCATACGCCCCGATGGTCGGTATCGAAGCGAGGGCGCGGGCGGTATGGTTCGATGTCGTTGATGTTGTAGTCTTGGGTACTTTCCTGCTTCGCTGTTTCGGTATTTTTCATGCTGCTATCCCTCCAGTGTTTTGTATGGGGTCGTCTGATTGGGTTTCAGACGACCTTTTTGCTTCTTTCAGTTCGTCCAGTGCGTCATAGCCCGGCGTTTCGCTCTGCCATATACGCGCCTTGATGCCCTGCTTGATGGCTCGGACTGCCAAATCATGCGCGGCTTTGAAACCTACGGGGCGCGGGGTGTCGTTATCGGCAATAATCACGATTTCCTTTAGGTCGTCTGAAAGGTGGTATTTCGCCATGCTGTTTGCGCTCAAGGCGGCGGATAAGCCCCAATCGCGGGCTTGGAACAATTCACGGGCGGCAAGGGCGGTTTCTATGCCCTCCGCAATGACAAGCCGTTCGTTTGCAGGGATAGGGAACAAGTGAACCGCCATGCCTGAAATGCTGCCCTGTTTGCGGCTCTGCATTTTCTTGGCGGGCAGGACTTCGCCCGTTTCGGGGTGTTTGATTGCCAGCTTTCGATAATGCGGGGCGTGTAGCCCGTCTTCTCCGTATGGCTTGTCATAGGTCGTCTGAAAATAGGTCATGTGCAAGCCTTGAAGCTCGCCGCCCGTATCGCGGATGGCGCAAACCATACAGGGGAAACGACCGATAAAAAGCGGCTTGTCCTCCCCCGTCGTCCAATAATCCGCCTCTCTCAAAAAACGGACGTTTTCAGGTAATTGCGCCATGTCCAAACCGCGTGATTTCAAATACTGCACGGCGGGGGAATCGGCAGTTATCGGCTCTGCTCCGTTCCACAATGCGGCAAGTTTGCCGATATGGTCTTTTTCGGGGCGTGGCTGCGTCTGTGGGCGTGTGGGCGGTATCGGTAAGGGGTTTTTTGCCCCGCCCATGTTCAAAACGCCTGCTACGGCGCGTAATGCTTCGTCAAAACCGCAATTCAGATAGTGCATTACCAAGCCGAAACCGTCGCCCGCTCCGTTGTGGTAATGGCTGCAAATAAATGTGCCGTTGCCGTCCTTGTCGTCATACCGGAAACGGTCTTTACCTCCACACGCGGGGCAAGGCTGGTGTTTGTTTTTCAGGTATCGCGGGTCTATGCCGATGGCGGCGTGAATTTCCTGCCAGCGGTATTGCGCGGCGGCTTTGATGTCTTGATAGGTCGGTTTCATTGTTCTGCCTCCCCATATCTGTCCATCGCTTCACGCGCTATGGCTGCTACAGTGTTAATCGCTGCTTTTCGGCTTGCTCCGTCGTTCACAATCAGCAAGACGGCGGTCAAAACGTCCACTGCTGCGATTGCCTTTTCTTTGCTGTTTAGCTGGTTTGCCAGCTTCTCCGTGATGGTCTTCATTGCCGCGCCTCCTCTGTTACAGGTTCTAAAACTACCCCCACCATCGGGTCGGTCTCCCATATGGTCGGTGTTGTCTGTATTGCCTGCTCCGTTTCTGCATGGGCGGGCTGGTTACAGGCTCGGATTGCCAAAGCTATCAATAACACCCAAAACACCAGCAAAGCGCGGTTGAAATAGCGGCGGAAACGGTCGTTTTTATCAGTCGGTTTCATGTTTTCATGTCCTCCATGCCCAGCGCACCAAAAATATCAAATATCGAAAAATCAAATACTTATGAAAACACTAGGGCGAAGTTTGCCCTATGCCGTCCAAAACGGGCGGCATAAAGGCGGGTAAATTTCAGGGATTGGGTGAACTTAACCGGCGTGGGTTACGCTGAAAGCAGCCCATGCTTTTAGGTCGTCTGAAAGCAAAGCAATAAACGACCGACAGGCGGCAACGGCGGCGGCGTGTGATGGATAGATGCCCAAACGGCGGGCGGTGCATGAATGAACGTCAATATCGGCTAAATACGCGGTCGGTTCGTGAACGACGGCGCAAAAGCCTTGTTCTGATGGGGATTGGATGTCTTGGATTTGGATAGAATTTGAAGATTGCATTTGAAATGCTCCTAGTTAAATTGAGATTTGAGAAATGCCCGAAATAGGGGGCGGTGCTCTCTCCTGTAACTAGTCAGGCGTGGGCGTTGCCGCTACCACACACCGCCATAACTCGTGATAGGTCGTCTGAAATGCTAACGTTTAATAACATTACAAACGCCCGTGAAAGAATTTTGGCGATAAAAAATCAGCGTTACCCTGCTGATTTGGGCTAGTTAATTTAAGAGAGAACCTAGATTCTGATTCTCAAGGCTCGATTTGTCAAATGTTTTTGCATTGGACGGGTTAGATTATTTTGTCCAATACAATTAGGACTACTGCATACTCAATCCGCGCTATATCGTCTCCAACAATGGCTGTAATATCGGCAAGCGTGATTTCACTGTATGACTTATTAAAAAAAGTATTGGAAACTTGTTTTCTTTCCTCTTCTGTCAGCGGGCATTTGCGCTCTTCCTGTTTTACTTGGCTGATTTCCGCCTCTGCCTTGATTTCCGCTTTATCCACCAATAAGCCCAGCATTTTTGCCTTGCCCATCGTGGCCGATACTGCCGCGCTGCTTTGCGGCGTGGGTGCTGCCAGTGCCGCCGCCCGCGCCTGCTCCAATTCGTGCAACAGGTCGCCCACCGTTACCGCGTGTCGTTGCCGCGCTTCTTCCTTTAAGCCGTCCACCATCGCGGAAATATCGGGGTCTTGAAGCAGCTTATAGGCTTCATTCGTTACCGTTTCGGGCTTCATGTTGTCAGCGTTGTAGGCTTGCCGATATGCTTCGCTTGCATTGCCCGTTTCCACATACAGACGGGCAAACTGTTCTTGTTTCGGAGTCATGTCCTAATCCTTTCAAAAAGCCGCCCAATAGCCATTTTTCAGCCTTTGGGCGGCTGTTGAGTGTTGCTATTTCAAATTGTCCAAAGCCGCTTCTTTTTCTTTCTCCATGTCTTCCAAGATGTCGAAAATAGCGTTTTCTTCCCCGCCTGTGCCGTCCATCATGTTGAAGAAGCCGGGTAAACGTAAATCAATGATTCTATCTGGCATGGATTGCCCATAGGACGGGCAATCAGCCCGCAAACCGTTTTCAAGTAGATTCGCTCTCATCTCAGCGGAGGCTTTACCGATTCCTACCAATTTCGCGGCGGCTTTGATATAGGCGCGCGCGGCTTCCATATACTCGGGCAAGTGGGTTTCTTCTATGTCGATGATAAACATCTCATAACGGGAAACAGCCAGTAAATTGCGAAGCTCTGAAATGCGGTTCAGATGTTGAAGGCGTTCATTAAAAAGGCTTTCCAACAGTTCTTTTTGCGCTTCCAGCATATCGGCGGCGCGGTCTGCCTCTTCGCGTTTGGCGGCAATCTCTGAATCAAGCCCTTTGGCTTCTTCGCTGTTTGTGGGTTTGCCCATTTTTAATAAATTGGCAAATATGCCTTTGCGTCTGTTTCGTAGCCCCGCAAATTCATTGATAACCGCCTGCGCTTCTGTAACGCCCGCTTCTGCCGCTTCAATTTGGGCGGTCAGTTCGCTGCATTTGTCCTCTTCCTCTTTCAGTAACTTTTGGCGGGTCTCAAAAGTTGTCTTTGTATATTCGATATTCATAGTTAAAGCTCCTGATTTAATTGATTAATACGAATCGACCGCGTTTCACGGTTTCCCCGAATTGGTTGGTTACTTCTTCCATCACGGTAACGATGTCATGCCCCGCCCTGCGAAGCTCCATGATGCGCGTGTTGTAGCCCAATATGCCCATTTGGGAAAGCTCCCATGATGTAACGCTGCCCTGTTTCAATCGGGACAAAACGCGCTCTCGTTGACTTGGCGTTTTGGGTTTGCCGTTGGTAGAATAGCTGCTCATGCTTAATAATCCTTTCCGCCGTCTGAATGTCCGTTCAGGCGGCATTTGTTTTGCGCCTGATAAATCAATTTGCCCGCTCTTCGCGTTTGGCTGCCAGTTTGCCAAGATACTCTTCAATCTCACTGGAAAGCCAGCCGGTAATATTTTCGGAAAGTTTGATAGGCTTAGGAAAATCAGGGCGGAAATGGCGGCTCTTAGGGTTTGCCCAATTCCAAATAGTCGCCCGTGAAACACCCATAACGCGGGCGGTATCGTTTACTCGTAATACGGTATTCATATGCTTTGCCTTTCTTAGTCGGGGTTATATGACAGGCAAAATAATAGCCGCCCCTGTGGGCGGCTGTTAAGGAAGCAGCATGTTACTTCCCTAAAATCAGTTTGTTGATTTCATATTTTCCTGAAACTGTTTTATCCATTCTTTAACTGTTTTTTCCGATGGAACGTCAGGGGCTGATATTTCATCGTTATTAATTTTTTCTAAAATAAGGCGGATTAATTTAGCTTTTCCACCCCATTGATTCAACATTTCCTTTCTTTCTTCCAATAACTGATTTACGGCCGCTATCGTTCCCGCTTTTTCATAATGGCTTTGCCTGGCTTTGCTTGCTTTTCGGGCATTTTCTGTTATTGCCTCTATGCTGATTTGGTCTTTTCTCAACTCCAAAGAAATGAACTCTATGGATGTTGAAATTAAGTTTGCTATTGTCCTAAATTGATTAAAGTTTTCTTGCAATGGTTTGTCTTTGAAGTTTGAAACATACTCATAAATAGCCTTAGCCGTGATGAAATACTGCATTTCTAGGCGCATCTCCAAACTTTGCCCAAAGTGCAATTCTTCTATCACGGGATAAAAATAATCTGAATAATCAATAGGGTCTCCGTGCTTTTCCTGATACTTCTCTAACGCGTCATTAACCTGCTCTTCAACTAAAGAAACCTTGTAAGTTTCCTTATGACTCCATAGCGACACACCATACTCAAATTTTTCAAGGCTTTGAAATGCTCTAGTTAGCACCCTTTCGGCTTGCCAGCTAAAAACTCCTAGTACGTCATGAAATTCAGGGTTTTTACGGATATTGAATATAGCCGCATATTTTGGGCTATATGCTGCAATATCTCTTGGATATGTGGTATGTGGAATCATTTGACACCTTTAAACTAATGAAAACAACGCAAAAACTCGAAGTAGATATTTTCAGACGACCTCTAATCAGTCTTGCCATCTTGAATCAGTTGCAATGCTTGGTTATACCGTTCCCGCAAAAAGTCGCTATACCATTGCATAAACTCTTTGCGCTCGTTCAGATAATCGGCGCGGTTGTAGGCGGCGCGGATTTTGTTGTTTTCAATGTGAGCAAGCTGCCGTTCTATCGCATCAGGGTTGAAGCCTTGTTCATTCAAAACGCTGCTTGCAAGGGAGCGGAAACCATGCGGGGTTACTCTGCCTTTATAGCCCATGCGCTCAATGATACGGCTGATGGTTGCGTCGCTGATAAAGCCGTCCGTCTTGGTTCTGCTGGGAAACAGAAACGGGGTATTACCCGTGATTTCTTTCAGTTCTGCCAAAAGTTCAAGCGTCCAGTCAGCCAGCGGCACGGCATGGGGCGGTTTCGGCGCGGTCTTCTCGTGCTTCATACGCTGGGCGGGAACTGTCCATATTGCCGCGTCAAAGTCTATTTCATTCCATTGTCCGCCCCTTAGTTCCGTGCTTCGTAAAAAGGTCAGCATATTCAAAATCAGGGCTATTCTGTTTTGCGGCTCAATCTCTGCCAATATCAGGCGGCGAAAAAACTCGGTCAGTTCTTCACGGGGCAGGGCGGGGCGATGGTCGGTCTGCTTGGCGGGGATGTATTTCCGCAATGAATAGGCGGGGTTGGTTTCCACTACTTCAAGCATGACAGCATAGTCAAATATCGAGCCTGTCCATTCCCTGATTTTTTCCGCCGTATTGTTCACGCCCCGTGTCATTACGCCGTCGAGAACCGTTTTAATATCGCTTACCCTGATTTCCTGTATCGGCATTTCGCCGATAACGGGGAAAACGTCGGTTTCAAAATATCTCAACACTCGGGCGGCGTGGTTTTCTTTCCAGCGGATTAGGTTGTCAGAATGCCAGCGGCGGGCGATGGCTTCAAAGGTATTTAGGGCGGCGGCTTGCCGTTCGCACTTTTCCTGTTGCTTGGCTTCGCTGGGGTCTTGCCCCGATACAAGCAAGCGGCGGGCATTTTCGGCGGCTTGGCGGGCTTCTACCAATGAGAAAGCAGGATATTTCCCGATAGTGAGTGTTTTCTCTTTACCAGCAAAACGATATTTCAGGCGGAATACTTTTCCGCCCGCTGGGGTAACTTCAAGATACAGGCCGCCCCCGTCAAATAACTTGGCTTTCTTTCCAGTATCAGACGGCTTGGCGGCTTTGATTTGGCGGTCGTTTAGGGGCATTGGGGGTATGTTTTTTATGAGTGTTGTCAGATTCCCCGAATCATACCCCCATATTTTGGTTTATTCAATTATACGGCATTGGGGGTATTTAGACACTTGGCAAGGGGGTTAATAGCCTGAAAGCCTTACCAGTATTGAATCTTGATTACTGCGTTAGATTTGATTAGACAAAAAATAACCCCTGAAAGGGGTTAGGTGGTGCGGACGGAGAGACTCGAACTCTCACACCTCTCGGCGCCAGAACCTAAATCTGGTGCGTCTACCAATTTCGCCACGTCCGCGTGATGAAACCGAAGATTATACACAAAGTATCCTGCTCTGCAAACAATCTTTGGCTTGAAATTGCTTTATTCTGACCGATATAATGGCAGGTCGGTTATCTGCCGGAACACACTAATATCAAAGAGGAACATCATGCCCGTTTTACTGATTCAGGATTTTTTACAGACACAGGGTTTGAAGCTGTCTTCAGACGACCTCCGTGTTGCTTATCTGACCGCGAAGACGGTAATGGATATGGGCAATGCTTCGATTGACCGCTCGGTTTTATGGCGTGAAGAAGACGGTTGGAAGCTGGCAGACCATATTGAAGAAACGCCGGAAAATGAAGTTTTGCTCAAACAGGTTTTCATGGCTCTGGATTCGGTATTCAGCCGCGCAAAAGCTGTCAAAGGCGCGGCGGTTTACATCCACATTCCGGGCGAACCGCATGCAAGGCTGGTTCGTATCTCGGCGCAAGGCGAGCCTTTGGAGAACCTGTTGGCGGTGCATGAAGAAAACGGTACGGTTTACCTTGCCTGCCGTACGGCGCAGAGCGGCTGGATGAATATTGCCAACGATATTGCCTATTGGCTTTCGCTTGATGAAATCCAAGGCGATAGGAACAAAGGCTGTGGAAGCCAGTTGTCCATCCCTGTGGCAACGCAAAACGGCACGGTTTTGGGCGTGGTTCATGTTGAATTTGCCGATAAAGATCAAGCCGATGAAGCAGCCCAAACAGATTGGTCGGCGCTGGCGTTGGCGCTTGCCGAGCCGCTGAAAGCATTGGCAGGCATCGAAGACAAGGAAGAAGAACATGAATAATACCTTGAAATTCGTCGCCTCCTGCCGTCTGCCGACCAAATGGGGCGACTTCACTATGCACGGTTTTGAAGAACCGAGCGGACAAGAACATATCGCTTTGACGATGGGCGATTTTTCAGACGACCTCCCCGTTCTGACCCGCATCCATTCCGAATGTTTGACCGGCGATGCGCTGTTTTCCAAAAAATGCGACTGCGGCCCGCAGCTTGAAGCGGCGATGAAAGCGGTTCAACAAGAAGGGCGCGGTGTCATCGTTTATTTGCGTCAAGAAGGGCGTGGCATCGGCTTAATCAACAAAATCCGTGCCTATAAGCTTCAAGACGAAGGGATGGATACGGTCGAAGCCAACCTCGCACTCGGACTACCCGTTGACGCACGCGACTTTACGCTTGCCAAGCAAATCTACGACCATCTGAATATCCGCGCCGTCAAACTGCTGACCAACAATCCTGAAAAAATTCAAACCTTGAAAGATGCAGGCATCAATGTCGTCGAACGTATTCCGCTCCATGTCGGCGAGAATGCGGAAAACAAACGTTATCTGCACACAAAAGCTGACAAATTGGGACATATGATTTTTGATTGAGGGCAGGCGGGCGTATTTCCCGCCTTTTTTCGTTTTCAGACGACCTTTTCCCAATCCGTATCGCGATATTGTTATAATCCGAGCTGTCCGGACAACCACCGATTTATATCCATATGAACACCTTCATCCTCCACGACACACGTCCTTATCCGCAAACTCCGGTTAAAAACCATTTACTGGTAAACGCCTCCCTGCTCGCACACGGCACGACCGCTGCGACCCGCAAGATTGCTGTGGGACAGTTGCAAGCCGAAATCCGCAGCCAGCTCCAACAAAACTACTACGTCAACCTGTCCGTCGCCATGACCATGGCACCCGATGCAGAGACCTACAACGCGCTGATGCAGAGCATCAATCAAGTCTTATCCGCCGAAAACGACGACGAAGCCCAATGGTTTGCCCTGCCCGTCGTCATCGTCGCCGGCTGCAAACAAGAGCGCACGCTGCCCCTGACGCTGCCTACCGAAGCACTGACCGCCTGCCTGTCCAACTATCCCCACTTGCGTGCTTTAACGCAAAACACCCAATGGCTGCCCTTCCTCGCCCATTCAGACGACCTGAGCGGCATCACGCCCGAACAGTGGTGGAAGGCGAAACAAAACAGCGAATCCGCCGCCGCGTTCCTGCAAACCTTTGAAGACAAACCGCTGATTTGCCCCGAAGGGCAGTCCGTCCACGTCGTGTACGCCTTGGGCTACGGCGACAAAAACCTGCAAACCGCCTTGGGTGTCAACCTGCAACAGGCAGGCCTGCCGCTGATGCAGGTTTGGCAGGAAAGCCTTGCCGCCGCCGGCGTTACCCTCTTCACCAATCCGCTGTCTCCGAACACCCCGCTCCAAGCCCTGACCGACGGCAGCCACACCCGTCAGCGCATGGCGATGGACGTATTCGCCACCAACGCCATCCGCGCCATCCGTATGCAGAGTCCGCGCGTCGGCGTCGTCATCGCCGCAAGGGCGGGCGGGCAGATTCTGTTCGGTTTCAACGCGACCGACAGCGCGTTTGAAGTCGTTCCGCAAGTGTTCGTGTGGAACCTTTCGTCCTCCGACAACATCGCCGTCATCCAACACAACTTCCTCGACCTGATGGCGGAATGCCGCGTCGAGCATATCCGCATCCTGCACGACGTTTTGCCGGAAAATGCCGACCTGCCGACCTACGCGCAATCCCTGTCCCTGGACGGACACAACCCATTCTTCTCCGAACACGCCTAAACCGCCTATGAAAAACCATTCCGTACTCTTCGTCTGCCTCGGCAACATCTGCCGCTCCCCCATGGCGGAATACGTCCTGCGCCACCGCGCCCGCGAAGCAGGCGTAGCCCACCGCGTCCGTACCGACAGCGCTGGCACATCCGGCTTGCACGACGGCGAAAACATGCACCAAGGCACGCGCAAAACCCTCGCCGCCCACGGCATCGACCATCAAGGTTTTACCAGCAGCAAAGTGCGTTCCGAAGATTTCGATGAATTCGACTTCATCATCGCCATGGACGACAACAACCTTGCCGAACTGGAAAAAATGTTCGGCAAACACCCCGACAAAATCTTCAAACTCACCGACCTCATCCCCGAAAGCGGCTACCGCCACGTCCCCGACCCGTGGTACACCGGCGACTTTGACGAAACCTTCAGGCTTGTGGACGCAGGCAGCGTCGCGCTGCTGAAAAAGCTGGGCTTGGTTTGAATCGGTTGACACAACATTTAAAGTTGAACGCAATGCAGTAAAAAAGGTCGTCTGAAACCTCAAATTTGGGTTTCAGACGACCTTTTGTTGAAGAGATGGCCGGGGTAGGGCGGCTGAATGAGAAATAAACCCCAGCGTAGCGCGGGTTCTACCCGCGAGAAAGCGATGCCTCCAAACCACCACGGGCAAAGCCCACGCTACACAACGCTACTTCGCCCGCCCATTGCCATACATCAAAAATCCGTCTGAAAAAAGCCGTTTCCAGCGTTTCAGACGACCCCGCCGCCGCGAAAGGCGTATACTTTTCCCTATCGCAACCAAGGAGCCGAATCATGAAAATCCTGCCCGTCCTGACCGCCGCGCTGCTCTTGTGTTCCTGCGCCGCCGACCGTGAAACCGAAGCCCTAAAAAACAGCCTGTCCGAAGCGCAAACCGCCGTGCGCCTTTCCGCCGAAAACACCAAGCGGCTGGAAGACACCTATTCCGACATTTACTTCCACCTCGACAGCCTGACCGTCGAAAGCTTCAAAAAACGCGTCGCCAACGGAGACACCGTTTACGCCTACATCGGCAGACCAAGCTGCGGTGACTGCAACGCCTTCGAACCCATGTTCAAACGCTACATCGCCAGCCGCAACCTGAACGGCAAAATCTACTTCGTCAACGTCCACCGCCTGCACCAAGACAAAGAAGCATGGACCGCGTTCCACCAACAATACAAACTCGGCGGCACGCCTGTCTTAGCGAAATACAGCAAAGGCAAACAAGTCAACAAGCTTGATTTGGAAGAAAACGGCGGCAAAATCAGCGCCGAAGACTTGGAGAAATGGCTGGACGCAAACGGCTTGCGGTAAACCGCCCGTTTGGGATTGCACCGTTTAAGTGTCAAAGACTTTACGGAAGAATGAAGAGAGGTCGTCTGAAAACAGGATTTGGGTTTCAGACGACCTTTTACCGTATCAGCAATCTTGTTCCTTCCCCCTTCCGGCGGAGGAAGGTTAGGATGGGGGTGGCTTTACGGT
>NZ_KV812087.1:206555-222408 GCF_001813335.1 Neisseria sp. HMSC055H02
AAGGTTAGGATGGGGGTGGCTTTACGGTTTGAGGGGAAATCAAATTCGCGCAGCCCGTAGAGCCACCCTCTCCCCAACCCTCTCCCGCTGGACGGGAGAGGGGGTAGGCTGCATGTTGCGCCGTAGATTTCTGCCCAACTACCGTCATTCCCGCGCAGGCGGGAATCTACTTTTAAATCTCAGCAACTGATTTTCAAACATCAGTTTCTTAGAATTTCCGATGAATTCCCGTCGTAACCTGTCCTCGCGTAGGCAGGGGCGGGAATGACAACAGTAGAGGTGTTTAATGTGGTTTGTTCATAAGAAAAGGTCGTCTGAAAACCTTTAAATCAGGTTTTCAGACGACCTTTTGTCTTGGTTTCTAAATGTTATTTCTTCAATTCCGCCAAAATTTCGTCAACGGTTTTCTTCGCGTCGCCGAAGCACATCACGCTGTTTTCGTTGAAGAACAGCGGGTTTTGTACGCCTGCGTAGCCGGTGTTCATTGAGCGTTTGAAGACGACGACTTCTTTTGCCTTCCACACTTCCAACACGGGCATGCCGGCAATCGGGCTGTTCGGATCGGTTTGGGCGGCGGGGTTGACGGTGTCGTTCGCGCCGATGACCAGCACTACGTCGGTTTCGGGGAAATCGTCGTTGATTTCGTCCATTTCCAAAACGATGTCGTAGGGGACTTTGGCTTCAGCGAGCAGTACGTTCATATGACCGGGCAGGCGGCCGGCAACGGGGTGGATGCCGAAGCGTACTTCGGTGCCGTTTTTACGCAAAAGCTCGGTGATTTCGGCAACGGGGTATTGTGCCTGCGCCACTGCCATACCGTAGCCCGGGGTAATGATGACGCTGCTTGCGTTGCGCAGCATTTCGGCGACTTCGGCGGGTTTGACTTCGCGGTATTCGCCGACTTCTTGGCTGCCGGAGGCTGCGGCGGAACCGTCGGTACCGAAGCCGCCTGCGATGACGGATATGAAGGAGCGGTTCATGGCTTTACACATGATGTAGGACAGAATCGCGCCGCTGGAGCCGACCAGCGCGCCCGTAACGATGAGCAGGTCGTTGGAGAGCATGAAGCCTGCCGCTGCGGCCGCCCAGCCGGAGTAGGAGTTCAGCATGGACACGACTACGGGCATATCCGCGCCGCCGATGGAGGCGACCAAGTGCCAGCCAAATGCGAGGGCGATCAGGGTCATCAGGATCAGGATGAAGCCGCTGCCGTCAACGGATACGAACACCAGCATCAGGATAAAGGATAAAACCAATGCGGCGAGGTTGAGCTTGTGTTTGGCGGGCAGTTGCAGCGGCGCGCTGCTGATTTTGCCGTTGAGCTTGCCGAACGCGACCAGCGAGCCGGTAAAGGTTACGGCGCCGATGAAGATGCCCAAATAGACTTCGACCAGATGGATGGTGTGCATATCGTGCGAAACGTTGCCCGGTTCGATATAGCTGTTGAAGCCGACCAAAACGGCCGCCAAGCCGACGAAGCTGTGCAAAAGCGCAATCAGTTCGGGCATTTCGGTCATTTCTACTTTTTTGGCTTTGTAGATGCCGATGGCGCCGCCGATGAGCATGGCGATGATGATCCAGCCCAGTCCGTGGGTGTTTTCGGAAAACACGGTAACGAACAAGGCGACCGCCATCCCCGCTACGCCGGAATAACAGCCCTGCTTGGCGGTTTCCTGCTTGGACAGCCCCGCCAGCGAGAAGATGAACAGTATCGCGGCTACGATGTACGCCGCTGTAACGAGTCCTGAAGACATGGTGATTCTCCAATTATTTGTGAAAGTAACTGTGTTTTTTAATCGGGTCGTCTGAAAGGGTTTGATGGCGGATTCGCTTAACCGTCAACCATTTGAGAATGACGGTTCGGGTATTTTTATTTCATCCGCATCACTCCGTTGCCGCTGCGTTTTCAGACGACCTTTGTATCGGGTTTTCTATCAGCCGCCGAATTGTGCCAAAAATTCTTCTTCGGTCAGCTTGGGCGTGTCGTTTGCCAGTTCGTAATACGGGGCTTTGGCGTCGATGAAAATCTGCTCTTCCAATTTGAAATCGGCGTTGTCGGCAAACAGTCCGGCGAAGACGAAATAGCTGTCGTTCGGTAGGAAATGGTAGAACAAATGTGTGCCGCAGTTTTTGCAGAACGCGCGTTCCGCCCATTCGGACGAATGGTAGCGGGAGATGTTTTCACCGCCGTCGATTTTCGGCGGTTTGGCGGCAATCAGCGAAAACGTCGCGCCGCTGCCCCAAATGCGGCACATCCCGCAATGGCAGGCGTGGACGTGTTTGTCGTGTTCCACTTCTAAAGATACGTTGCCGCACAGGCATTTTGCTTTCATGGTCGAAATCCTCATATTCGAAAACTGGCTTCCAGGTCGTCTGAAAACCCGCTGCATTCGTTTTAGCGAAATTCGCTACGCTTATTTTAGCGAAACTCGCTGAGCTCGTTTTCAGACGACCCCGCTGTCAGACAGCGGCTACAAACAGCCCGATGGTGCAGACAAATCCGCCCGTCCACATTGCCGAACGCAGGCTCGGTTTGTCTTTCAGATAACTGAAAATATAAGCAATGCGAAAGGCGATGAACGATATGGACAAAAGGTTGATGGTCGCTTGCGCGGCGTTGCCTGTGGCGTGTGCCACCAAAACAGCGGCGGCAAACGGGGCGAACACTTCAAAACCGTTTTGCTGCGCGGCATTGGCGCGCGCCGACAAGCCTTGCGTGCGGGCGAGGAAATCGCGCGGATTGCGGTTGTCCGACGGCTGAAAACCGCCCTGCGCTTTGGCGATGAAGGAACAAAACAGCGGCAGCAGCGATGCGATCAGGATGCACCAATAGGCTAAAGTCATGCTTTTACCCTTTCCTAAACATATTCAACATCCGGCGCGTTACATAGAAACCGCCGAAGATGTTGACGCTGGCAATCAGGATGGCGATGAAGGCCAGCAGGGTAACGAAACCGTTGCCTTGGCTGATTTGCAGCAGCGCGCCGACGACGATGATGCCGGAAATGGCGTTGGTTACGGACATCAGCGGGGTATGCAGCGAGTGGCTGACGTTCCAGACGACGTAGTAGCCGATGACGCAGGCGAGGACGAACACGATAAAGTGGTTCAAAAATGCTGCGGGCGCGACCGCACCGACCCACAGTACCAATACGGCGGCGATGACGGCGGGCGCGAGTTTTTTCCACAGGGGAACGGGTTTCGGTTCGGGCTTGGCGGCAGGCGCGGCTTTTTCAGACGACGTTTGCTGCGGCTGGGCGGAAACTTGAATCGGCGGAGGAGGGAAGGTGATTTCGCCGTCGCGGGTAACGGTCATGTTGCGGATAATCACGTCTTCGAAGTCCAGCGTGATTTCGCCGTCTTTGTTCGGGCTTAACAGCTTGGTCAGGTTCACCAAGTTGGTGGCGTAAAGCTGGGAAGACTGTCCGGCAAGGCGGTTTGCCATGTCGGTGTAGCCGATGATTTTCACGCCGTTGTCGGTTACGAACAATTCGCCCGGTTTGGTGAGTTCGCAGTTACCACCCGTCGCCGCCGCCAAATCGACGATGACGGAGCCGGATTTCATGCTTTCCACCATTTCTTTGGTGATCAGCTTGGGTGCGGGTTTGCCCGGAATGGCGGCGGTGGTGATGATGATGTCCACCTCTTTCGCCTGTTCGGCAAAGAGCTTCATCTCGGCGGCAATAAATTCGTCGCTCATCACTTTGGCGTAGCCGTCACCGCTGCCGCCCGATTCTTGCGGGAAGTCGAGTTTCAGGAACTTACCGCCCATCGATTCGATTTGTTCCGCCACTTCCAAGCGGGTATCGAACGCGCGCACCACTGCGCCGAGCGAGTTTGCCGTACCGATTGCCGCCAAACCCGCCACACCTGCACCAATCACTAAAACCTGCGCGGGCGGCACTTTGCCGGCGGCAGTGATTTGACCGGTGAAGAAACGGCCGAAGGCATTGGCGGCTTCAATCACGGCGCGATAGCCGCTGATGTTTGCCATCGAAGACAAAGCGTCCAAAGCCTGCGCACGGGAAATGCGGGGCACCATGTCCATCGCCAGCGCGTTGACTTTCTTGGCGCGCAAGGCTTCCACCAAAGCCTCGTTTTGGCGCGGCCACAGGAAGCTGACAATGGTCTGCCCTTCTTTGAGCAGAGGCAGCTCGCCTTCGGACGGCGCGTTGACCTTATAAATCAAAGGGCAGGCCCAAACCGTCGCTTTGTCGGCAACGGTCGCACCTGCTGTTTGGTAAGCGGCATCGTCCAAACTCGCCGCCAAACCTGCGCCGCTTTCGACAACGGTTTCAAAGCCCAGTTTGCTCAACAGGGCAACAGTGGCAGGCGTACAGGCGACGCGGGTTTCGCCGGATAATGACTCGCGTGGGATACCGATTTTCATCTCTGAATCCTTTTTTGGGTTGTCTGTATGTATAGTGGATTAAATTTAAATCAGGACAAGGAGGGTAATGCTGTACTGGTTTAAAGTTAATTCGCTATAAATGTTAATATGTTTCATATAATCCCCTTATAGCGAATTTTTCGACGGCTGGCAATAGCTGCGGCGGATGGTTTGCTTTTACGGTAAAGGTCGTCTGAAAGCTTATGTTTGCTGCCATTGATACGGGCTGGGGCTTGCGTTTCGTGTTAAAATCCTGTTTTAACAACATATAAAAGGAACACAATCATGCGCCTGCTTCACACCATGCTGCGCGTCGGCAACCTTGAAAAATCCTTGGACTTTTATCAAAACGTTTTGGGCATGAAGCTCTTGCGCCGCCACGATTATCCGGAAGGCCGTTTCACGCTGGCTTTTGTCGGTTATGGCAGCGAAGCTGAAAATACGGTTTTGGAACTGACCCACAACTGGGATACTGAAAGCTACGATTTAGGCAACGCCTACGGCCACATCGCTATCGAAGTGGACGATGCTTATAAAGCCTGCGAACGTGTAAAAGAGATGGGCGGAAAAGTCGTGCGCGAAGCAGGGCCGATGATGCACGGCACGACCGTTATTGCTTTTGTTGAAGATCCCGACGGCTATAAAATCGAGTTTATTCAGAAAAACAGTGGCAATGATTCGGTGAAATACTGATTTTTTGTCAAAAGGTCGTCTGAAACGTTTGGCGAAACCCGCCAAATCTGTTTCAGACGACTTTTATTATATTTATCGGTTCGACCCTTTGACCATATCCATCAAAAACAGGCGGCAGTCTAAGTTGCCGTTGTAGAGCGGGATTTTGCGTTTGGGCGAAAGGCGCATGAATTTCGGCATATCGCGGTCGCCGGTAAACATTCCCGCCAGCCAGCCCGCGTAATGCTGCTTCAGCCACGCACCCAACTGCGGATAAAGGGCTTGCAGGGCTTGGACTTCGGCAAGGCGGACGCCGTAAGGCGGATTGGAAATCAAAATGCCGCCTTCTCCATTAGGACGGGTGTCCTGCGCGTCTTTGACTTCAAAACGGATAAACGTGTCCACTTCGGCAGCTTGGGCGTTGGCAACGGCGGCGCGGATTATATAGCGGTCGTTGTCGCTGCCTGAAATCGGGGCAGGCGCGGGGCGGATTTGCGTTTCGGCTTCGTGTTGCAGCTTTTTCCAAAGGGCGGCATCGAAGTTTTTCAGCTTCTCAAACCCGAAACGGCGCATCAAACCGGGCGCGCGGCGGGTGGCAATCCACGCGGCTTCGATGACGATGGTGCCGCTGCCGCAAAACGGGTCTTGAAAAGGCTGCGTGCCGTCATAGCCCGCCAGCAGCAGCAACCCTGCCGCCAAATTTTCGCGCATCGGCGCTTCGCCTGTGTCTTGGCGGTAGCCGCGTTTGAACAAGGCTTCGCCGGATGTGTCGATGAAAATTTGAATGTCGCGCTCGTCGATAAAGGCATGAATGCGGATGTCGGGGCGGATTTTGCCGACACTGGGGCGCGCGCCGCAAGCGTCGCGGAACACGTCGCACACGGCATCTTTGATTTTCAGCCCGACGAAATCCAAACTTTTGACTTGGGCGCGTTTGCCTTCCACTTTGACTTTGAAGGTTTGTTCCAAGTCGAACCAATCCGTCCAGCGGATATTTTTCGCCGCTTTATAAATGTCTTGCTCGCTGCGGTAGCCGCTTTTGGTCAAGCGCAACAGCACTCGGCTGGCAGTGCGCGAATGCAGGTTGATGCGGTATACCTGCTCCATACCGCCTTTGCACGCGACGCCGCCGTCAACGGCGCGGATGTCTTGGCATTTGAGTTGTTCGAGTTCTTGGGATAAAGGGGCTTCGAGACCGCGCGGGCAGGTAACGAAGAGGGAATAAGTGGTCATGCGAACCTTTCGGGGGTAGGGCGGTTGAACTGGGATTGCGATAATTATAATGCTTTTCGCAACGGGATTTATCGAAAGGTCGTCTGAAAATTGCAGAAAGCGAGCGATATGGCTGCTGAGATAAAGAAGGTCGTCTGAAAACCAATCCCGGTTTTCAGACGACCTTTGCCGTATTTCAAACCGCCAATCAACGCGGATGAACCATATCGGCGGGGACGACCAGTTCGTCAAACTCTTCGCCTGTCAGCAAGCCCAGTTCGACGGCGGTTTCGCGCAGCGATTTGTCGTTTTTATAGGCGGTTTTGGCGACTTTGGCGGCGTTTTCGTAGCCGATTTTGCGGTTCAGCGCGGTAACGAGCATCAGGGAATGGTGCAGGAAATAATCGATTTTTTCCGGCACGGGTTCGATGCCGACGGCGCAGTGTTCGTTGAAGCTGTTGCACGCGTCGCCCAAGAGGCGGATGGATTGCAAGAGGTTGTAGGCGATAACGGGCATATAGACGTTCAGCTCGAAATTGCCCGACGCGCCCGCCATGCCGATGGTAACGTCGTTGCCGAATACTTGGCAGCACACCATGGTCATTGCTTCGCATTGGGTCGGGTTGACTTTGCCCGGCATGATGGACGAACCCGGCTCGTTTTCGGGGATTTTGATTTCGCCCAAACCGCAGCGCGGGCCGCTTGCCAGCCAGCGAATGTCGTTGGCGATTTTGTTCAGGCTTGCCGCCAGCGTTTTCAATGCGCCCGAAGCGGCAACGGCGGCATCGCGTCCGCCCAAGGCTTCAAATTTGTTCGGCGCGCTGACAAACGGCAGGCCGGACAATTCAGCGAGTTTGGCGGCGGCTTTTTCGGCGTATTCGGGATGGCTGTTCAAGCCCGTACCGACCGCCGTGCCGCCCAAAGCGAGTTCGTACAAACCTTTGAGCGCGTCGTTCAGACGGCCTAAGCCGTGGTCGAGCTGGGAAACGTAGCCGGAAAATTCTTGTCCCAAAGTCAGCGGCGTCGCGTCCTGCAAGTGGGTGCGGCCGATTTTGACGATGGGGGCGAATTCTTTGGCTTTTTTGTCCAAGGTGTCGCGCAGGGCTTTTACTGCCGGAATAAGGTGGCGGTTGATTTCAATCGCGGCGGCGACGTGGATGGCGGTCGGGAACGCGTCGTTGGTCGATTGCGCGTGGTTCACATGGTCGTTGGGATGAACGGGCTGGTACGCCGCCAAACCCGTACCGGCGATCTCGTTGGCACGGTTTGCCAGCACTTCGTTCATGTTCATATTGGACTGCGTGCCGGAGCCGGTCTGCCAAACCACTAAAGGAAACTGCCCGTCGAGCTTGCCGTTCAACACATCGTCCGCTGCCTGCGTAATCAAATCCGCCTGTTCGGGCTTAATCCTGCCAAGGGAAACATTGGTGGCGGCTGCGGCTTTTTTCACCAGCGCCAAAGCATAAATCAGCGGCTGCGGCAGGGTTTCGCCACCGATTTTGAAATTGTTACGGCTGCGCTGGGTCTGCGCGCCCCAATAGGCTTCGGACGGGACTTCGACATTGCCCATGGTGTCGTGTTCGGTACGGGTGCTCATGCGTTTCTCCTGAGTTAAATGATAATGCAAATAATTTGCAGGCGTATTATAACGGGCAGGAGGTCGTCTGAAAAGCGGGGGAAGGAGGTTTGGTAAATAGGGTGGGGCAGTATGTTGAACAATAGGGCAGGGCACGGATTGCGGTATCAAAAAAGGTCGTCTGAAAAGCAGAAAATGGCTTTTCAGACGACCTTTGCTTTATTTTTGAAGGCTTATTCGATGTTTTGAACCTGCTCGCGCATTTGCTCGATTAAGACTTTCAGTTCGACCGAAGCCTGCGTGCATTCTGCCGCAATGGCTTTGCTGCCCAGCGTGTTCGCCTCGCGGTTCAATTCCTGCATCAGGAAGTCCAAGCGTTTGCCCGCGCTGCCTTTGTTTTCCGTAACGATGCGGCGGACTTCGGCGATGTGCGTGCGCAGGCGGCTGAATTCTTCGTCAACATCGGATTTTTGGATAAACAGCGCAAATTCCTGTTGCAAACGGTCATTGTCGATATTGCCGACCGCTTCCGCCAAACGCGCGTTCACCTTGTCCATATGCGCCTGGAGCAGGCTGGGGAACAGCTCGCTCAACGCATCCACGATTTCTTCCATGCTGGCCAAACGTTGCAACAGATGTTCGCCGAGTTTTTTGCCTTCGCGTTTGCGGGCGGCGGCAAACTCTTTCAACGCTTCGTCCAACAGCTCTTGCACGGTTTTCGCCAAAGCTTCGGGGTCTTCGCTTTGATCTGCCAATACCCCAGGAAAGCGCAATACTTCAGCGACTGTCAGCTTGCCGAAACCGTGTTCCTTGCGCCAAGTTTTGTTCAAATCGGACAACTGTTTCACCAATTCTTCATTGGTTTCCAAACTCTGCCCGCCGACCGCCGCGTCTTGCAACTGAATGCGGCATTCCAATTTGCCGCGTGTGGCCGAAGCCGCAATTTTTTCGCGCAACGCGCCTTCCAGATAACGCAATTCTTCAGGCATACGGAATTGGACATCCAGATAACGGTGGTTCACCGCGCGGATTTCCAAGTTCACGCGCTTGCCGCCGCATTCGCCTGCGGCATTGGCAAAGCCGGTCATACTGTGGATATGGATGGATTGAGTCATGGTTTTACTCCGTTTCAATATACGAGTGAAAGTGGCGGGACTATAACACAATATAGGATAAGGTCGTCTGAAAACGATTTCAGACGACCTTAAACAGCCATCCAGCCGAATCCCGTATAATACCGACCACAAATTTTCACCGCTTCCCCAAAGGACAAATCATGAGCAGTTACACCCGCACTTCACGCGCTGCCGACAGCCTGCGCGACATCAAAATCACCCCGCACTTCCTGCCGCACGCCGACGGTTCGTGCCTAATCGAATGCGGCAACACCAAAGTTATCTGCACCGCTTCCATCGACGAAAATGTTCCGCCGTTCCTTCGCGGCAAGGGGCAGGGCTGGGTTACTGCCGAATACGGGATGCTGCCCGCGTCCACCGCCTCGCGTATGCGCCGTGAAGCCACGGCAGGCAAGCAGTCGGGTCGCACTCAGGAAATCCAGCGTCTGATCGGGCGTTCGCTGCGCGCCGTCGTAGATATGGAAAAACTGGGCGAACGCCAAATCCTAATTGACTGCGACGTGATTCAGGCTGATGGCGGAACGCGCACCGCGTCTATTACCGGCGCATTCGTCGCACTGCAAATTGCGGTCAACAAGCTGCTTTCAGACGACCTTATCAGCGAAAACCCCATCCGCGAAGCCGTTGCCGCCGTCTCCGCAGGCGTGGTGAACGGTGAGCCGCTTTTGGATTTGGATTACCCCGAAGATTCCGGCTGCGACAGCGATGTCAACATCGTTATGACCGCTTCAGGCAAAATCATCGAAATCCAAGGCACGGCTGAAGGCGCGCCGTTCAGCCTCGATGAATTGGGCAAACTGATTGCGCTGGCACAAAAAGGCATCGGCCAACTGGTGTTGCACCAGCAGACGGCTTTATCTGCAACGGTCTGAGTACAAGATGTTGTTTGAAATCCAATGATAGATCGTGGATTGTAGGGCTTTAGGTAATTTGGTCGGACCCCTTGTACATGAAAATCGACTCCGAATCAGCGTTTGCTCGGCGTATCGCATGACACGCGTCAAGCCGGGCATACGCTGGAAGTCAGGTTTTTACGGACTCTGACTTAATAGAAAGCTGTCTAAAAAACTGTTTTTCATCATACGGTTTTTTGTGCAATCCGAAATAAAAAAGCCTTTTCATGACAATAATCAACCGATGTCTGAGAAAGAGTCGCCGGTTCTTGAATTTCATGTAAAAAATAGTAATAATAAGCCCTTTTCCAGCAAACCCTGCTGCCCTACCAACTCCCCTCAAGAAAGCACGAAACATGGCGTTAATCGTACACAAATACGGCGGCACATCAGTAGGCTCACCCGAACGCATTAAAAACGTAGCCAAACGTGTCGCCAAAGCCCGCGCCGAAGGACACGACATCGTTGTCGTCGTATCCGCCATGAGCGGCGAAACCAACCGCTTGGTTGCGCTGGCGCACGAAATGCAGGAGCATCCCGATCCGCGCGAGCTGGACGTAGTCTTAGCTACCGGCGAACAAGTGACCATCGGCCTTTTGGCAATGGCATTGAAAGACATCGGCGTGAATGCCAAAAGCTACACCGGCTGGCAGGTCGCCCTCAAAACCGATACTTCCCACACCAAAGCCCGCATCGAAAGCATAGATGACGAAAAAATGCGCGCCGACCTCGCCGAGGGCAAAGTCGTCATCGTTGCCGGTTTCCAAGGCATCAGCAGTGAAGGCGATATTTCCACGCTCGGACGCGGCGGTTCCGACACCTCCGCCGTTGCGCTCGCCGCAGCCCTCAAAGCGGACGAATGCCAAATCTATACCGACGTAGACGGCGTTTACACCACCGACCCCCGCGTCGTGCCTGAAGCGCGCCGCATGGATACGGTTACATTTGAAGAAATGATCGAACTGGCAAGCCTCGGTTCGAAAGTTTTGCAAATTCGTTCAGTAGAATTCGCCGGAAAATACAAAGTGCGCCTGCGCGTACTGAGCAGCCTGCAAGACGGCGGCAACGGCACCTTAATTACCTTTGAAGAGGACGACAACATGGAAAGAGCTGCCGTAACCGGTATCGCATTCGATAAAAACCAAGCCCGCATCAACGTGCGCGGCGTACCCGACAAACCCGGCGTCGCCTATCAGATTTTAGGCGCGGTTGCCGATGCCAACATCGAAGTGGACATGATCATCCAAAATGTCGGCAGCGAAGGCACCACTGATTTCTCCTTCACCGTACCGCGCGGCGAGTACAAACAAACCATTGAAATCCTGACCAAACTGCAAGACAGCATCGGCGCAGCCGCCATCGACGGCGACGACACCGTGTGCAAAGTCTCCGCAGTCGGCTTGGGCATGCGTTCGCACGTCGGCGTTGCTGCCAAAATCTTCCGCACCCTCGCCGAAGAAGGTATCAACATCCAAATGATTTCCACCTCAGAAATCAAAGTTTCCGTCTTGATTGACGAGAAATACATGGAACTTGCCACCCGCGTCCTGCACAAAGCGTTTGATTTGGGTTAATCGGGTTGTATGCTTGAAAGGTCGTCTGAAATTTTATTTTCAGACGACCTTTTATTTTATTGTGGAAAAGTAGCCCAGTTTTTTGAATCAGGCATTTTTGAGTGAAAAGATTACAGGGGAGGGTGGTGGTATAGCGGATTAAAATTGTAATGATACAGCGTTGCCAACGCCCTTATATACTATCCGTAAACGGCACCCGTTGCCGCTTTGTCTCATTTTTATTTTAATCCGCTATAACAATGTAGATATTTACTGTTTTGATTTACTCCGGCTTGTCAGATATAGGCAGTAACAGCAATGTTTTCAGACGACTTTTTGATGCCTTGATATTTTGATGTCTTGATATTTAGTGAGGTTAGGCTATCTTTCTGTTTTCCCTTATAATGCCGAGTCTTTCTATACACTTTTCCGTCCTCCCCCTTTTCCCATGAAACCGATTTCTAGCTATACGCGCTGGTGGCGTTATAAATCCTACCTGCCCGACGCATCGCTGCCGGCGCATACGGTGGATTGCCCGGACTGCGGCAACCGCATGGATATTCCGCGCCTGCGGCAGGGACAGGAAGCGCATTGTCCGGTGTGCAATCATGAAGTAGTCGAGGTAGAAAACAATCCTTATGTTGCGCCGCTGGCTTACGCGGCGACTTCGCTGATTCTGATGGCGTTTGCGTACAGCATGGTTTATATCCGAGTGGAACTCTTAGGCGTAACATCCGTCTTGTCGCTGCCGGAAATGATGCTGCTCCTGATTTATCAGGATTACGGCTTTCTGGCGGAAGTGATGTTCGTCCTCACTTTCGGCGCACCGGTATTGTTTTTGCTGCTCTGCCTGTACGTTTATACCGCGCTGGTGCGCGAGCGGGCATATCCTGCGCTGCGGTTTGCGACGCGGGTTTTGGTCAGGCTGCGTCATGCGATTATGGTGGATGTGTTTTTTATTTCCACTTTGGTGGCGTATATCAAGCTCTCTTCTGTGGCGGCAGTGGAATTCGGCTCGGCGTTTTATTTGATGTTTGCGCTGTCGGTCATGCTGATTCGGACTTCGGTCTCGATTCCGCAGCATTGGGTTTATTATAAAATCCACAAACTGACGGGCGGGGATGCGGTGCAAACGGCATCCGACGACAAAACCTGTTGCAGCCGCTGCCTGTATTTCCGCGATAAAGACGAGCAGCCTTGCGAGGTCTGCGGTGCGGATTTGTACCGCCGCCGCCCGAAAAGCCTGAGCATTTCGCTGGCGTTTTTGATTGCGGCGTTTATCCTGTATTTCCCCGCAAATATTCTGCCGATTATGATTTCGTCGAACCCTACCGCGCTGGAAGTCAATACGATTTTCAACGGCATTGTGTATATGTGGAACGACGGCGACAGGCTGATTGCGGTGATTATTTTCAGCGCGAGTATTTTGGTGCCGGTCTTGAAGATTATCGCGATGGCGGTTTTGATTGCGTCCGCTTATTTCAAACCGCCGATGAGCGCGTCGAAAATGTCGGTGCTTTACCGGATTACCGAATCCATCGGCCGCTGGTCGATGATTGATATTTTTGTGATTATTATTTTGATGAGTTCTTTCCACACCAACATGGCGCGCGTCGTCCCCGGCGGGGCGGCGGTGTATTTCTGCCTGGTAGTGGTATTGACCATGCTGTCTGCCTATTATTTCGACCCCCGCCTGATTTGGGACAGGCGGCAGCAGCTTTCAGACGACCCCGATTCCGACGATAACCAGAAACAATGAAAAAACACGATTCTTCTCAAACGCATCGCGCACCCGCGCGCGTCAAAAAAACCAATGTCTTCACGTCTATCGTGTGGCTGATTCCGCTGATTGCGCTGATTGCGGGCGGCTGGCTGCTGGTAAAGGACATCCGCAACCGAGGTCCGGTCGTCACGCTTTTGATGGACAGCGCGGAAGGCATTGAAGTCAACAATACGGTGATTAAAGTGTTGAACGTCGATGTCGGACACGTTACCCGCATCAAGTTGCGCGACGACCAAAAAGGCGTGGAAGTTACCGCCCAGTTTAATGCGGACGCAACCGATCTGATACGCAGCGATACCCAGTTTTGGGTGGTCAGGCCGCGTATCGATCAGAGCGGTGTAACCGGTTTAGGTACGCTTCTTTCAGGTTCTTATATCGCGTTTACGCCCGGCAAAAGTGAAGAGACAAAGGACGTATTTGAAGTGCAGGACATCCCGCCGATTGCCGCCATCGGACAAAGCGGCCTGCGTCTGAAGCTGGTCGGTAAAAACGATAAAATCCTCAACGTCAGCAGCCCGGTGCTTTATGAAAACTTTATGGTCGGACAGGTAGAAAGCGCGCATTTCGAGCCTGCCGACCAAACCGTGCATTACACCATCTTCATCCAAAGCCCGAACGACAAATTGATTAATTCGGAAAGCCGCTTTTGGCTGGAGAGCGGCATCAATATCGAAACCACGGGCAGCGGTGTGAAACTCAATTCCGCTCCTTTGCCCGCGTTGCTTTCCGGCGCAATTTCGTTTGATTCGCCGAAAACCAAAAACAGCAAAAATGTGAAAAGCGAAGACAGTTTCACGCTTTACGACAGCCGCAGCGAAGTGGCAAACCTGCCCGACGACCGTTCGCTGTACTACACCGCATTTTTCAAACAGTCCGTGCGCGGTCTGACCGCCGGTTCGCCCGTCGAATATAAAGGACTGAATGTGGGCGTGGTTTCCGACGTTCCCTATTTTGACCGAAACGACAGCCTGCATCTGTTTGAAAACGGCTGGATTCCCGTGCGCATCCGCATCGAGCCGTCGCGCATGGAAATCAATGCCGAAGAACAAAGCAAAGAGCATTGGAAACAACAATTCCAAGCAGCTTTGGGCAAAGGTCTGACCGCCACCATTTCCAGCAACAACTTGATTACCGGCAGCAAAATGGTCGAACTGACCGACCAACCCTCGTCTTCGCCCAAGCTGAGACCGCACACCGTTTACGCAGGCGATACCGTCATTGCCACTCAAGGCGGCGGTTTGGACGATTTGCAGGCGAAAGTGGCGGATTTGCTGGAGAAATTCAACAATCTGCCGTTGGATAAAACCGTTGCCGGGCTGAACGGTTCGCTCGCCGAACTCAAATCCACCCTCAAATCTGCCAATGCCGCCCTAAGCTCCATTGACAAACTGGTCGGCAAACCGCAAACGCAAAACATCCCCAACGAGCTGAACCAAACCCTGAAAGAATTGCGTCAAACCCTGCAAGGCGTATCGCCGCAATCGCCCATCTACGGCGACGTGCAAAATACCCTGCAAAGTTTGGACAAAACCCTCAGAGACGTACAGCCCGTCATTAATACCTTGAAAGAAAAACCCAACGCGCTGATTTTCAACAGCAGCAGCAAAGACCCCATCCCGAAAGGAAGCCGATAATGCGCCTCTTCCCGATTGCCGCCGCCCTGACGCTTGCCGCCTGCGGCACCGCGCAAAGCCCGCAATATTTCGTCCTGCCCGACAGCCAATACATCCGGCCGGCGGCGCAAGGCAGTGAAATCGCGGTCAAAGTCAACCTTGCCGAACCGCTTGCCAACGGCGGCCTCGTTTACCAAACCGACGCGTATCATGTGAATTTGGCGAAGAACCACCTTTGGGCAGCGCCGCTTGACGGTGCGCTGGCGGCGAACCTCAGCAACAAACTCAACCGCCTCAACCCGCGCCATACTTTCGTTCCCGCCTCGCGCAGCCAAAGCGGCCAAACCCTGAAAATCTATGTTGAAGCCTTCCAAGGCAGCTATCAGGGTCAGACTACCGTCAGCGGCTACGCCCTGTGGCCGGACGGGCGCAACAAACCGTTTGACGTTACCACCCCGCAACAAGGCGACGGTTATACCGCCATGCTGGAATCTTTGGAAAACGGTTTGAACGAAGCGGCAAAAAGCATTGCCTATTGATGAGGTCGTCTGAAAACCCGCTGTGGGTTTTACCAAAACCATTCATCGTGCAAAAGAAAAAACATGCAAAACATCACGCTCTATACCCATCCCTTTTCACGCGGCAGATACGTCGTATGGATGCTCAAAGAATGCGGTGCGGAATACACCGTCGTACCCGTCCAGTTCGGCACGCAAATGAAATCCGCCGAATATCTCGCCATCAATCCGCAAGGTCAAGTCCCCGCGCTCAAATTCGGTGATGCCGTACTGACCGAATCGACCGCCATTATTACCTTTTTGGCGGAACAGTTCCCCGACAAACACCTCATTCCCGCCGCAGGTACGGTGGAGCGCGGCGAATACTACCGCTGGATGTGTATATTGATGCACCTCGAATACGCAGCCTTCAACAAACTGCACAACCTGCCCGTCGATACGCCCGAATGCCGCCGCCAAATCGGTTACGGCGATTTCGATACCGCATGGAACACATTGCGCGAACAC
>NZ_KV812087.1:222508-242149 GCF_001813335.1 Neisseria sp. HMSC055H02
CCGCATGGAACACATTGCGCGAACACTTGACAAACCGCGACTACATCGTCGGAAACAGCTTTACCGCGATGGATTTGTACTGCTCCGCGCTGATTCTGCACTTAACGCAAAATTGGAAAGTGTTGCCCGCCGATGAAACCGACGTATTGCAACGCTACGCCGCCAAACATCTCGCCCGCTCCGCCTTTGCCGAAACCACGGCATGGATGCTGGAAACCGCCGCCCAAATGCCGCCTGTGTCATAAATCAAGATTATTAGAACCGAAAGGTCGTCTGAAACCTACTGTACGGGTTTCGCCAAAAACATTCACAACGCAAAAGGAAAAGACATGCAAAACATCACGCTCTACACCCATCCTTTTTCACGCGGCACATACGTTGTATGGATGCTGAAAGAATGCGGCGCGGAATACACCGTCGTTCCCATCCAATTCGGCACACAGATTCAGTCCGCCGAATATCTCTCCATCAATCCCCAAGCCCAAGTCCCCTCACTCAAATTCGGCGATACCGTATTGACCGAATCGCTCGCCATCATTACCTTTTTGGCAGAACAGTTCCCCGACAAACACCTCATCCCTGCCGCAGACACATTGGAACGCGGCGAATACTACCGCTGGATGTGCCTGTCGCTGCACCTCGAATACGCAGCCTTCAACAAACTGCACAACCTGCCTGTCGATACGCCCGAGCGCCGCCGCCAAATCGGCTACGGCGATTTTGATACCGCATGGAACACATTGCGCGAACACTTGAAAAACCGCGACTACATTATCGGCAACAGCTTTACCGCGCTGGATCTGTACTATTCCGGGCTGATTCTGCTCTTAACGCAAAACTTTAAAGTATTGCCTGCCGATGAAACCGATGTATTGCAACGCTATGCCGCCAAACATCTCGCCCGTCCCGCCTTTGCCGAAACCATGGCATGGGCGCAGGAAACCGTTGCCCAAATGCCGCCTGCGGAATAAATTAAGGCTATTATAGTGGATTAACTTTAAACCGGTACGGCGTTGCCTCGCCTTGCCGTACCATCTGTACTGTCTGCGGCTTCGCCGCCTTGTCCTGATTTAAATTTAATCCACTATAAAATAAAAAAATAAAAAGGTCGTCTGAAAACCCTTTTCAATCGGGTTTTCAGACGACCTTTGTTGTCATATTCGATGATGTTTTCTCAACCGAACAGCCTGTTCACATCAGAGGCTTTTTTGCGGTAAGGCAGGCGGATGTCGACGCGGAAAATGCCGTCGAGTTGGCGGCTTTGGATTTTGGCATCGTTGTCGTACATCAGCGTCAGGCGTTCTTTGAGGTTGTGCAATGCCATCGAGTTGCCTTTGTGCGGTTTGGTGTTTTCACTGCTTTCGGGCGGGGTGTAGGGGTTTTCGATACGGATATAGATGGATGATTTGTTGAGCTTGGTAAACACGGTGATCATGCCGGGGCGGTGGGTCGACTCGACGCCGTGGAAGACCGCGTTTTCCAAAAGGGGTTGGAGCAGGAGGTGCGGCGTTTCCGCGTCATCGGGCGCCTGGTGCTGCCACATAACCTGCACGCGCATATGACCCATACGGATTTGTTCGATGGCGATGTATTCGCGAGCCCATTCGATTTCTTGTCCTAAAGAGCTGCTTTGGCTGCCGTCGCGCAGTTGGGCGCGGAAGAGGTTGGCGAGGTTTTCCAACAGGGTTTCCGCATCATACGGGCGCAGGCGGATGAGGCTGATGGCGGCATTGAGGCTGTTGAACAGGAAATGCGGGCGGATACGGGCGGTCAGCGCGCTGAGGCGGGCTTCGGAAACCGAAGGTGCAAGGCCGTTGCGGCGGGAACCTTCGTAATACATCAATCCGAGCAGGAACAGGTTGAACAGGAAAAAATGTTGCGAGAGCGTTCTGCCGTGTGTTTTCAGAATAAAGAAATCGACGATTGCAAATATCGATAAGTTCAAAAAATAGGTAATAATGACGCCGTAGGGCGATGTTTTGATGGCAGGGGTGAAGATATTGACGAAATAGGCTTTGATCAAAATACCCAAAAATACGGGGAAAATCCATTTGGAGTGATGGTAAATTTCTGCGGAATAGGAGAGTGAGGAATCGCTGATTAAGGGCAGAAAAAACAGACTGCCCAAGACAATAATCAAAAGGCGCACGACTGTCGCGGAATTGCGCAGGTCGGGGGCGGCGAATGTATTGTTGATTTGACGTATAATAGACATAAAATTTCCAACCGTTTTCTTTTAATGCGTTTATACGAGCCTTATTGGCTCTGTTATTTTATCTGAAGGACGAAACCATGAGTAAGGACAAAACCTGGTCGGGCCGTTTTAACGAGCCTGTTTCCGAGCTGGTGAAAAAATACACCGGTTCGATCGATTTCGACAAACGGCTTGCCGAGTGGGACATTCAGGGTTCGCTGGCTCACGCGCAAATGCTTGTTCAATCAGGTGTTTTGAGTGAAGAAGATTTGGCGGCGATCCGTCGGGGAATGGCGGAGATTATAGCAGAAATCAAGGACGGTACTATTTCTTGGTCGCTGGATTTGGAAGACGTCCACATGAACATCGAACGCCGCCTGACCGAAAAAATCGGCGATGCCGGCAAACGCCTGCATACCGGCCGCAGCCGCAACGACCAAGTCGCCACCGACATCCGCCTGTGGCTGCGCGACCAGATTACCGTCATTCAAGACCTGATTCGGAGCCTGCAAACGTCCTTGGTAGATTTGGCGGAACAAAACGCCGAAACCGTCATGCCCGGTTTCACCCATCTGCAAGTCGCCCAGCCCGTCAGTTTCGGACACCACATGCTCGCCTACGTCGAAATGCTCGGACGCGATTTCGAACGCATGACCGACTGTCGCAAACGCGTCAACCGTATGCCGCTCGGTGCTGCCGCCCTTGCCGGTACGACTTATCCGATTCAGCGCGAAATCACCGCCGAATTGCTGGGTTTCGAACAAATCTGCCAAAACTCGCTCGATGCCGTATCCGACCGCGATTTTGCCGTCGAGTTCACCGCCGCTGCCTCGCTGATTATGGTTCACCTGAGCCGCCTGTCTGAAGAATTGATTTTGTGGATGAGTCCGCGTTTCGGCTTTATCGACATCGCCGACCGTTTTTGCACAGGTTCGTCCATCATGCCGCAGAAGAAAAATCCCGATGTGCCCGAACTCGTGCGCGGCAAATCCGGCCGTGTCATCGGACACCTTATCGGCCTGATTACCCTGATGAAATCACAACCTTTGGCATACAACAAAGACAATCAGGAAGATAAAGAACCGCTGTTTGATACCGCCGATACGCTCATCGACACCCTGCGGATTTACGCCGACATGATGCGCGGCGTGACTGTCAAACCCGACAATATGCGCGCCGCCGTGATGCAGGGCTTCGCCACCGCCACCGATTTGGCGGATTACTTGGTGAAAAAAGGCATGCCTTTCCGCGACAGCCACGAAGTCGTCGCCCAAGCCGTGCGCCACGCCGACCAAGCGGGCGTCGATTTGAGCGAACTGCCGCTCGAAGTCCTGCAAGGCTTCAGCAACCTGATTTCAGACGACGTGTACGGCGTGCTGACACCCGAAGGCAGCCTGAACGCGCGTAACCACTTGGGCGGAACCGCGCCGGAGCAAGTACGCTTCCAAGTGAAACGCTGGCGGGAATTGTTGGCTTAAAGAGAAATAGATAGAAAGGTCGTCTGAAAACCGAAAATAGGGCTTTCAAACGACCTTTTCTGGTGAAGTAACTGATGAATAGTCAGATTTGCTTTTTAACATTATCCCCGTAAAATTCCGGGTCGTCGTAGAACTTTAACCATTGCCCGCATATTCGAAAAATAAGATATTTTCAGTGCATCTGTTTTCAGACGACCTCCTACATTATTCTCAGAAAGCCAAAATATGAATACCAAACAAAAAGTCATCGCCATAGACGGACCCAGTGCATCGGGGAAAGGCACAGTCGCTTCCCGCATCGCTCAGGCTTTAGGGTTCGATTATCTGGACTCCGGCGCGTTATACCGCCTGACCGCGCTGTATGCGAAGAAACGGGATGTGGAATGGAACGATGAAGAGGCGGTTGCCGCGCTGGCAGAAAATCTGCCCGCCCGCTTTGAAGGCACTCAGGTCTTTTTGGATGATGAAGACGTTTCGGGACAAATCCGCAGCGAAGCCATCGGCATGGGCGCTTCTGCAGTGGCGCAGTTGCCAAAAGTGCGTGCCGCGCTTTTGCAGCGGCAGCGTGATTTTCTAACGGGAAAAGGTTTGGTCGCCGACGGGCGCGATATGGGTTCGGTTGTTTTCCCCGATGCGGCGTTAAAGGTTTTTCTGACCGCAGGTGCGAAAATACGGGCGGAACGCCGCGCCAAACAAATCGGCATTCCATGCGAAGGCTTGGAATTTGAACGGATTTTGTCGGACATCGAGGCACGCGATGAAGCGGACCGCCGCCGCAGCGTCGCGCCCTTAAAGCAGCTTCCCGATGCGGAACTTTTGGATACGAGCGGGCTGAGTATCGAAGAAGCTGTAAAAAAAGTGCTTGATTGGTATCATAAAGTTTGAAATTTAGGGTATAATCCCTGCGTTTTGTTTCAGACGACCTTTGGAGCATCCGAAGGTCGTCTGAAATATTTATTTTCAAAGCCTGCCGTGCCAAGGGCGGCAGGCATTCTCCAACCTACCCCGCACCCCTTGGCGGTGTACCGAAAAGAGTATATATGACTATGGAAAATTTTGCCCAGTTGCTTGAAGAAAGCTTTACCCTGCAAGAAATGAACCCGGGTGAGGTGATTACTGCCGAAGTCGTGGCAATCGATCAAAACTTCGTTACCGTTAATGCAGGCCTGAAATCAGAATCTCTGATTGACGTTGCTGAATTCAAAAACGCTCAGGGCGAGATTGAAGTTAAAGTTGGCGATTTCGTTACCGTTACCATCGAATCCGTTGAAAACGGCTTCGGCGAAACCAAACTGTCCCGCGAAAAAGCCAAACGCGCTGCCGACTGGATCGCTTTGGAAGAAGCGATGGAAAACGGCGACATCCTGTCCGGTGTTATCAATGGCAAAGTCAAAGGCGGCCTGACCGTTATGATCAACAGCATCCGCGCATTCCTGCCGGGTTCTTTGGTTGACGTACGTCCCGTTAAAGACACTTCCCACTTTGAAGGCAAAGAAATCGAATTCAAAGTCATCAAACTGGACAAAAAACGCAACAACGTCGTGGTTTCCCGCCGTGCCGTTCTGGAAGCTACTTTGGGTGAAGAGCGCAAAGCCCTGCTGGAAAACCTGCAAGAAGGCTCTATCATCAAAGGTATCGTTAAAAACATCACCGACTACGGTGCATTCGTTGACTTGGGCGGCATCGACGGCCTGTTGCACATCACCGACCTGGCATGGCGCCGTGTGAAACACCCGAGCGAAGTTCTGGAAGTCGGTCAAGAAGTTGAAGCCAAAGTCCTGAAATTCGACCAAGATAAACAACGCGTTTCTCTGGGTATGAAACAATTGGGCGAAGATCCTTGGAGCGGTCTGACCCGTCGTTACCCACAAGGTACCCGCCTGTTCGGTAAAGTGTCAAACCTGACCGACTACGGTGCGTTCGTTGAAATCGAACAAGGTATCGAAGGTTTAGTACACGTTTCCGAAATGGACTGGACCAACAAAAACGTACACCCAAGCAAAGTCGTACAATTGGGCGACGAAGTCGAAGTGATGATTCTGGAAATCGACGAAGACCGCCGCCGTATCTCTTTGGGCATGAAACAATGCCAAGCCAATCCTTGGGAAGAATTTGCCGCCAACCACAACAAAGGCGACAAAATCTCCGGTGCGGTTAAATCCATCACTGACTTCGGTGTATTCGTAGGTCTGCCCGGCGGTATCGACGGTCTGGTTCACCTGTCTGACCTGTCTTGGACTGAAGCCGGCGAAGAAGCTGTACGCAAATACAAAAAAGGCGAAGAAGTTGAAGCCGTTGTATTGGCAATCGACGTTGACAAAGAGCGTATCTCTTTGGGCATCAAACAACTGGAAGGCGATCCTTTCGGTAACTTCATCAGCGTAAACGACAAAGGTTCTTTGGTTAAAGGTTCTGTGAAATCTGTTGATGCTAAAGGTGCCGTTGTTGCCCTGTCTGACGAAGTGGAAGGCTACCTGCCTGCTTCCGAATTCGCAGCCGACCGCGTTGAAGACCTGACCACCAAACTGAAAGAAGGTGACGAGGTTGAAGCCGTTATCGTAACCGTCGACCGCAAAAACCGCAGCATCCGCCTGTCTGTTAAAGCTAAAGACGCTAAAGAAAACCGCGAAGCCCTGAATTCAGTCAACGCTGCTGCAACCGCCAGCGCAGGTACTACCAGCCTCGGCGACTTGCTGAAAGCCAAACTGTCCGGCGACCAAGAATAAGGTTGCAGACATGACGAAGTCTGAATTAATGGTTCGTTTGGCAGAAGTTTTTGCCGAGAAAAACGGTAACCAATTGCTGGCAAAAGACGTCGAATACAGCGTAAAAGTTTTGGTTGATACCATGACCCGCTCGCTTGCTCGCGGTCAGCGTATTGAAATCCGTGGCTTCGGCAGCTTCGATTTGAACCATCGCCCGGCCCGTATCGGCCGCAACCCCAAAACCGGCGAACGTGTGGAAGTGCCTGAAAAACACGTCCCTCACTTCAAGCCCGGTAAGGAATTGCGTGAACGTGTGGACTTGGCTTTACAAGAAAATGCCAACTAAACCTGAGTAAACGAACGCCGCAGAAATGCGGCGTTTTTGTTGTCTGAAAATATGGTTCTCTATTGTTTTCGTAATTTGGGCGGAATTTGTAATGGAAAATTCATAGGGTCGTCTGAAATCATCTATAATACGTTTCTTTTAATGATTGCCCGTTGATAAAACGTATAGTGGATTAACTTTAAATCAGGACAAGGCGACGAAGCTGCAGACAGTACAGATAGTACAGACAGTACGGAACCGATTCACTTGGTGCTTCAGCACCTTAGAGAATCGTTCTCTTTGAGCTAAGGCGAGGCAACGCCGTACTGGTTTAAAGTTTAATCCACTATAATTGTCAAACCCAAAAACATAATAAAGGTCAGATATGAGTGATAGAGGTCAACTGTTTGTCGCCCCTCCGTTTGAAAACCACAGCCCGCTGACTTGGTATCAGGCTGCAGCCGAACAACCGAATTTCATCCGCGATGAAGCACAGGCGCGGGCGATTGAATATTTGGATCGTTTGTGGACGGAACTGATGATGTTCAAACGCAAACGCAATCGTTTCCTAGGGCGCAGCCTGCGCTCTCCCCAAGTGCCGAAAGGTCTGTATTTTTATGGCGGCGTGGGTCGCGGCAAAAGTTTCTTGATGGACGCTTTTTTCGGCTGCTTGCCATACCGCCGCAAACGCCGTGTCCACTTTCATGCTTTTATGGCGGAAATCCATAAGCGTTTGAAAGACTTGAAAAGTGAAGCCAACCCTTTAAAAGCAGTTGCTGCTGAGATTGCCAAAGAGACCCGCGTATTGTGTTTTGACGAATTTCACGTCAGCGATATTGCAGATGCGATGATTTTGGGTCGCCTGCTGGAAAACTTGTTGAGCGAAGGCGTGGTTTTGGTGGCAACTTCCAACTATGCCCCTTCCGAGCTTTATCCCCAAGGTCAAAACAGAAGCAGCTTTCTGCCAACCATTGCGCTGATTGAATCCAGCCTGACCGTCTTAAATGTTGACGGCGGGGAAGACTACCGCCTGCGCACTTTACGTCCTGCCGAGATTTTCTTCGTTCCCAACAATGAAGAAAACGAGCAGAAATTGGCTGATTTGTTTAAAGAAATGGCGGGGATTTCCGAACTGAATCCCGGTGTCAGCGTAATACACGGACGTGAAATTCCGCACAAAGCCCAATCCGACCGTGCCATTTGGTTCGATTTCCGCGCTTTATGCTTTGGTCCGCGTTCGCAAGCCGATTACCTCTATTTGTCCGAACATTATGAAATGGTGTTCGTATCAGGATTGAAGCGCCTGACTCCGCAGGAAAAGGCCGAAGCTCGCCGCCTTACATGGCTGATTGACGTATTGTACGATTTCCGAGTGAAGCTCTGTGCTACCAGCGCAGTAGGCGTAAACGATATTTATGTCGAGGGCGATTTTGCCGAAGAATTTACCCGTACTGCCAGCCGTATGGTGGAAATGCAATCGGAAGTTTATTTGGAACAGCCGCATCTGACGTTGAAAAAATAAGATTTAGGCAAAGAAAAAAAGAGTAGCTTTTCCCAAAGCAAACTGAAATTTGCTAAAATAGCAATTCATTTTCCTCAACCTCAGACTATTGCACAACGCAATAAAAACAAGGACATAATATGGCTATTGAGCGCACGATCTCCATCGTTAAACCCGATGCTGTAGGTAAAAATGTAATCGGCAAAATTTACAGCCGTTTTGAAGACAACGGATTGCGTATTGTCGCTGCCAAAATGAAGCACCTCAGCGTGCGCGAAGCCCAAGAGTTTTATACTGTGCACAAAGAGCGTCCTTTTTACGACAGCTTGGTTGCCTTTATGACCAGCGGTCCTGTGATGATTCAGGTACTGGAAGGTGAAAATGCCGTTGCAAAAAACCGTGAGCTGATGGGCGCGACCAACCCTGCCGAAGCTACTCCCGGTACGATACGTGCGGATTTTGCCGAATCTCTCAGCGTAAACGCCGTACACGGCTCTGACAGTCTGGAAAACGCAGCAATCGAGATTGCCTACTTCTTCAGCCAAAGCGAAATCTGCCCGCGTTAACGATGAATGCCGTTCGACCGGGTCGGGCGTTTGGACGGTTTTGTCGATATTGTTTGTCTCAATCTGTTTTCAGACGACCTTTCTAAAATGGGGGTCGTCTGAAAATATGATAGAAGAAGGCTGAGAATAAAAGCTGTTTGCTAAAAAAGGATTGGGGAGATTTTTCAGACTGTTGCGAAGCTCCCTTCTCCATCAGATTCACAAAACTTATAACCAACGGCAGCCTTTATTCAAAAGCTTTACCAAGAAATAAACCACATGAAAACCAATCTGCTGAATTACGATTTAAACGGTCTGACCCATCATTTTGCCGAGATGGGCGAAAAACCGTTCCGCGCCAAACAAGTCATGCGCTGGATCCACCAAGCCGGTGCGCAAAGTTTCGATGAAATGACCGATTTGGCAAAATCCCTGCGCCTGAAACTCAACGAACAGGCAAGCGTGGATGTGCCCAAACTGATGATGGCGCAGGAATCCTCCGATGGTACGCGCAAATGGCTGCTGGATGTAGGAACGGGCAACGGCGTGGAAACGGTATTTATTCCCGAGGTAGAACGCGGTACATTGTGTATTTCCTCGCAAGTCGGTTGCGCATTGGAATGCACCTTCTGTTCTACCGGCCGCCAAGGTTTCAACCGTAATCTGACCGCTGCCGAAATCATCGGGCAACTGTGGTGGGCAAACAAAGCGATGGGCGTTACACCGAAAAACGAACGTGTGATTTCCAATGTGGTGATGATGGGCATGGGCGAGCCGATGGCGAACTTTGATAACGTCGTTACTGCATTGAGCATCATGCTGGACGATCATGGCTACGGCCTAAGCCGCCGCCGTGTTACCGTTTCCACATCGGGTATGGTGCCGCAAATGGACAGGCTGCGCGATGCGATGCCTGTTGCGCTGGCAGTATCCCTTCATGCTTCTAACGACGAAGTGCGCGATCAAATCGTTCCGTTGAATAAAAAATATCCGTTGAAAGAGTTGATGGCGGCATGTCAACGCTATTTGGTCAAAGCACCAAGAGATTTCATTACTTTTGAATATGTTATGCTAGACGGAGTCAATGACAAGGCGCAGCATGCGCGTGAACTGATTGAGTTGGTAAAAGATGTACCGTGCAAATTCAATCTAATTCCGTTCAATCCCTTCCCAAATTCCGGCTACGAACGCTCTACCAATGAAAATATCCGCGTTTTCCGCGATATTTTGCAGCAGGCAGGATTCGTGGTAACCGTCCGTAAAACGCGTGGCGACGATATTGACGCAGCTTGCGGTCAATTGGCAGGACAAGTACAAGATAAAACACGCCGCCAACAAAAATGGCAGCAGATTTTGGTCGAACAACAGAGCTGATTATGAAACTGAACATTTGGCAACCCATTATTTTAACTTTGGTTTTAGGTGCATGCACCGGCACAAAAGGTCCAAGCAGAGCGGAACGTGCGACACAGGTCGCCAATATCAAAACGCAGTTGGCTATAGAATACATGCGTGGGGGCGATTACCGTCAAGCAACGGTAAGCATTGAAGAGGCATTGAAAGCGGACAGCAGCAATGAAGATGCATGGCTGGTTCGCGCGCAAATCTATCAATATCTCAAAGTGCGCGACAAGGCGCAGGAAAGCTTCCAAAAAGCCCTATCCTTGAAACCTGACAATGCGGAAATCAATAATAACTACGGCTGGTTCTTGTGCAGCGAGATGAACAATCCCGCCCAGTCCATCAGTTATTTTGACAAAGCTCTAGCCGATCCGACTTATCCTTCTCCGTTTATCGCCAACCTCAACAAAGGTATTTGCAGCGCGAAGATGGGCCAATATTCGCTGGCAGAAGCTTATCTTGAACGCTCTCTGGCTGCACAACCTCAATTCCCGCCTGCGTTTAAAGAATTGGCAAGAACCAAAATGCTGGCAGGCAATTTAAACGAAGCGGATTATTATTTCCGCCAATATCAAAGCAAAGTCGATGTCTTACAGGCAGATGATTTGCTGCTGGGCTGGAAATTGGCGACCGCTATGGGCAATAGCCAGGCAGCCTACGAATACGAAGCCCAACTAAGGGCAAACTTCCCCTATTCGGAACAATTACAGGCAGTAACCACAGGTAAGTAACTACATGGAAAATCAAAAGAAAAACGAATACGACATTCAAGCTGCCAAATCATTGGGTGATGAGCTGGGACAACTCAGACAAAAATCAGGTTGGGATATTGACGAAGTAGCGCGACGGTTGAAACTGTCAGCCGAACAAATTGAAGCGCTTGAAAAAGGAGACTATTCTTTCTTCTCAGGATTGGTCTTCGTTATGGGCTATCTGCGTTCTTATGCCCGCCTGTTGAAAATCGATGAAGCAACCATCACAGGTCGTCTGAAAGCCATTTCCGCTCCGGAAGAAGACCATGTCTATCTGGTGGATCGCAAACAAAATACCGGCTTAAACTACCAAGATGGTGAAAAAGTCGGTTTTCCAAAATGGGTTTTGGGCGTTGCTGCGCTCATCCTGCTGGGGGGCGGTATCTATGTTTGGCAAAGCAAATCCAACCATGAAAACGAGCAACAAGTCGCACAAAACAGCGATGCCGTGCGCAACAGTATGCAGACGCCGGAGTTGAAAAAAGAAAACGTTGCCGTTTCCAATATGGCGGAAAACGGAAAACAAGAAATATCCAATGTTGAAAAAGCAGCTTCCAGCGTTGCAGCGTCAGAATCAGCAGCATTCGAACCTGAAGTCAAAGTCGATTCAGACGAGCTTTGGATCAAAGTTCAATACCGAAGCAATCTGATTATTACCGATAAGAAAGGTACCATGATTTTCAGCCGAATCATTCCCGCAGGCAGCGAAAAACGGTTTAAAGGCGGAGCGCCTTACAACGTCTGGATCGGCATCGCCGCAGGTGCTCAAGCCAATTATGGCGGGACAACCATCAATCTGGCAGAATACCGCGCTGCCGGTGAAAAATCCGCTTCATTTGTAGCAGGAAAAAAATAAAGATGAACACACCCAAACGCCGCCAAACCCATCAAGTACAAATCGATCATCTCATCGTCGGTTCTGACGCACCCGTTGTCGTTCAATCGATGACCAATACCGACACCGCCGATGCAGAAGCGACTGCCCTGCAAGTCAAAGAATTGAGTGATGCAGGCTCAGAAATGGTGCGTATTACCGTCAACAGCCCGGAAGCCGCATCCAAAGTTGCCGAAATCCGCCAGCGTTTGGACGACATGGGGTACACCACACCGCTGATTGGCGACTTCCATTTCAACGGCGAACGCCTGTTGGCAGAATTTCCCGAATGCGGCAAAGCCTTGTCCAAATACCGTATTAACCCCGGCAATGTCGGCAAAGGCGCAAAAGGCGATGAAAAATTTGCCTATATGATTCGGACTGCCGCCGAAAACAATAAAGCCGTCCGCATCGGCGTCAACTGGGGCTCTCTGGACCAAAGCCTTGCCAAGCGCATGATGGATGCCAATCTGGCGTATTCCTCTCCAAAACCGCCTGAAGAAGTCATGAAAGAAGCCTTGATTATTTCGGCGCTGGAATCTGCAGAAAAAGCCGTTTTGTTAGGTTTGCCCGAGGACAAAATCATCTTGTCGTGCAAAGTCAGCTCTGTTCAGGATTTGATTCAAGTTTACCGCGAGCTGGGCAGCCGTTGCCAATATCCGCTCCACTTAGGCTTGACGGAAGCAGGCATGGGCAGCAAAGGCATTGTCGCCTCTACCGCCGCCTTGGCCGTACTGCTTCAAGAAGGCATCGGCGACACCATCCGTATCTCACTCACCCCCGAACCCGGCAGCTCGCGCACTCAGGAAGTCATCGTCGGTCAAGAAATCCTGCAAACCATGGGACTGCGATCATTTACCCCTATGGTTACCGCCTGCCCCGGTTGCGGACGCACCACCAGTACGGTCTTCCAAGAGCTCGCCCAAGACGTACAAAATTACCTGCACCAAAAAATGACCGTATGGCGCACCATTTATCCCGGCGTGGAATCTTTAAACGTTGCCGTTATGGGCTGCGTCGTTAACGGACCGGGAGAAAGCAAACTGGCAGACATCGGCATCAGCCTGCCCGGAACCGGTGAAACCCCTGTAGCACCGGTTTACGTTGACGGGGAGCGTAAAGTGACTTTAAAAGGCGACAACATCGCAGCTGAATTCTTGGAAATTGTCGAAGAATACGTCAAAACCAACTATTGCGAAGGCGGTGTAAAACGCAGTCAAAATCGTATCATCCCGATACAGTCAGCTTGATAGGCATGAATAAAGGTCGTCTGAAAAACATTCAGACGACCTTTTGGTTTGCTGGTATATTTATTAATGAAAATTAAGAAGAGGTAGAGGAACAGCCCAGTTGCTTAGAATATTCAGTCCGTTAGAAACTTGGTCATGCTAAATTTGTTAGGCGCGAGGTTCTATACAATCGCTATTTTCAAATCAACTTCAAACTCAAAAAAAGGCGATACCTTTCAGTACCGCCAAAGCTGCTTTGGTGATGAAACCGGTTATTTCGCGCACCGAAAACCCAGGTTGTGCAGGACGTATTTGGACTGCAGGCTAGTGCGTATGCCGTAGCGCAGGAAAGCGGCGTAATTCGAAGGGTCGCTGGAACCTACGGATGCACCGCTGCAAAACATTTGCGTATCGGCATTGCCTGACGCCAGCAGGCTGCTGTTGAAGTCTTCCGTCCATTCCCAAATCAGGCCGTGCATATCATAAATGCCCCAGTAGTTGGGTTTGCTTTTGCCGACGTCATGCAAGCCGTTTCTACCGCCGTCTGCATACCAGTCAAGAATGGTGCGGTTGTAGCCGGGTTCGGCAGAACCGTTTTTCTGAGTGGCGGAGGCGAGTCCGGCAAATTCCCACTGGTCTATGGTCGGCAGGCGTTTGCCTTGTGAAGTACAGTAGGCGTTGGCGGCAAACCAAGATACGTTGGTTACCGGATGTTTCAGTTCGTTGGGTTTGGGCGCGTAGCTGTTGCTGCCGGTTTTAACCCAGTGTTTCAGGTAGGCAGGTTCGGCTTGTTTGGAGCTGACTTTACCTTTTTGCCATTGGGGGTGTTTTTTGACAAACTCTGCAAATTCGGCATTGGTAACGGGGTACTTGTCGATTTGGAAAGGTTTGACTTTGATGAGGTTGGTCTCTTTTTTCAGATAGAGCGGGCGGTAGCTGCCGCCTTCAACTTTTGCCATTTCGGCCGCCGCTGCACTGCCGCTTGCGACAAGGGTAAATAGGGCGATGAGTGGTATGAGTTTCATAACGGGCTTTCTAATCTGAATACGGGGATTATTAGGCTTTGATTATATAGCGAAACCGGATAAAAATCCTTAGAAGCCGTCTGTTTATTGTGCTTTTGGCTTGTCGGGTTCGTGAATGCTTGAAACCGGTTTTTCAGACGACCTTCGATACTTGATAGGTCGTCTGAAAAACCAATCTTTCGATTGGTTGTGGAAGAAAGCCACTGTTGTCCTTGCATCAGCCGGAACAGCAGTGGCTTTTTTCTGTCTCTACGCCGAGATGACTGGATTAGTAGCCGCCTTTACCTGCAGATGCTGCGGAAGCAGGCGCTGCTGCGGAAGATGCAGGGGCAGCCGGAGCTGAAGCGGCAGGGGCTGAAGCTGCACCGCTACCTGCATAGGCTTTGTCTTCCAGTTTTTTGGTCATGATTTCAGGGTTTTCTGCGCCCTCTACTTTCAATTGACCCAACGCGCCTTTGTTGAACGCACGGAAGAGAGAGTGGTCAACCACAGTATAGCTGCCCGGGATGTCGGCTTTAAATTCGACAATCGCTGCGCCACCGGCAGGAATCAGGGTACTTTGTACGTTTTCGTTGATCAGTTTGCCGGCTTCTACGTAAACTTTGTCGAAGATCTCACCGATAACGTGGAAGGAAGAAACGAGGTTCGGACCACCGTTACCAACGTACATACGGACGGTTTCGCCTGCTTTGGCTTTCAGGGCGTTGTCGCCGGCGATAGCGCCTACGTGACCGTTAAATACAACGTATTCAGGTTGTTCGGCGATGGCTTTGTCCATATCGAACGGTTGCAGACCTTGCGCACCTTTTTTACCTTTGGTGTAGAAGTCGCCTTGTACGATGTAGAACTCTTTGTCCACTTTAGGCAGGCCTTCTTTAGGTTCAACCAAGATCAGACCGTACATACCGTTGGCGATGTGCATACCGACAGGGGCAACGGCACAGTGGTAGATATACAGACCGGGTTGCAGGGCTTTGAAGCTGAATGTAGAAGTACGGCCCGGAGCAGTGAAGCTGGCTTCTGCACCACCGCCTTGACCGGTAGCAGCGTGGAAGTCAACGTTGTGCGGTACGGTAGAAGACGGGTTGTTAGAGAATTCGACTTCCACGGTATCGCCTTCGCGTACACGGATCATGCGGCCCGGAACGTCGCCGTCAAATGTCCAGTAGTGGTATTCCACGCCATCGTCCATTTTCATGGTTTTTTCAATGGTTTCCATTTTGACGCGAACACGTGCAGGATGGTCGCGGTCGATGGCAGGCGGAACTTCAGGAGCGTGTGTGGTTACCGCGTCGATAACAGGCAGCTCGGCAGCGGGGGTTTCGGCAGCAGCTTGAGCACCGGAAGCAGAAGCCTCGGAAGCTGCAGGAGCGGAAGCGGTTTGCTCGGCAGGTTTTTGGGCAGCTTGCTCACCACAAGCGGCTAAAGCAAAAACTGAAGCAATGATTGCAGCTAAAGCTTGGCGTTTCATAGTTGTCATTTCCTTTAATAACTATTTTAAGAAGGTCAGGGTATATTTTTTCAACCTTTGTCGTCCGCGGCATACCGCTTTCGGCTCTTTCAAACTGCCTTATTCCGGGTCGTCTGAAAGGCATCTCTTGTGAACTTTTGTAGGATTATGTAGGTGGTTTTACCGCTATATCTTGACCTAAATCAATTAATTCATCAAAGATGAACTTTTACTACCTGTTTTACTACTTAATAACTAGATAAAACTACATCAAATCATCTATTATTGCTCACATGTTTTATCCAATTCTTTACAAAAATGCCATCGTATTTTTGATAATAAGAATTATTATTGACTATATATCTGTTTTTTAAAGATTGTTGTTAAGAGAATATTTCTTTTGCCTGAAAAGAGTGCTACAATCTTTAACATTCATATAGTATGAATTTATAAGCAACCACTTTTTACCAAAATAAGGAGTTCTGAAATGGGACAGTACAAGAAGCTATGGTACTTGCTGTTTGCCGTCCTGGCAGTCTGCTTTACCATTCTTGGCTACATGGGCAGCGAGGTTTATAAAAAAGCCCCGCCTTACCCTGAGAGAGTCGTTTCGGCATCAGGCACTCAGCTGATGACCAAAGACGATATTTTGGCAGGTCAGTCTGCCTGGCAAACCACCGGCGGTATGGAAGTCGGTTCCGTATTGGGACACGGCGCATACCAAGCTCCGGACTGGACAGCCGACTGGCTGCACCGCGAGCTTGTCGCATGGTTGGATTTGACCGCGCAAGAGACTTACGGCAAAAAATTCAACGAAGTTTCTCCTGAAGAACAAGCCGTACTGAAAACCCGCCTTGCCGACGAATACCGCAACCAAAGCCGTATTAAAGAAGACGGCAGCGTCGTTATCAGCGATACCCGCGTCAAAGCCATTGAGAGCATCCTGCCTTACTACCACGGCGTATACAGCGACGATCCCGCCCTTCAGACGACCCGCGAACACTTCGCAATGAAAAACAACACATTGCCAAGTAAAGAAGCGCGTGAAAAACTGTTCAACTTCTTCTTCTGGACTTCATGGTCTGCTTCGACCAACCGTCCTGACGAAACTTTCACCTACACCAACAACTGGCCGCACGAGCCTCTGATCAACAACGTGCCGACTACTGAAAACTACATGTGGTCGTTTACCAGTATAGTCTTGCTGGTGATGGGTATCGGCTTTTTGATGTGGGGTTATTCATTCCTGACCAAGCACGAAGTCGTGGAAGTTCCGACTGAAGATCCGATTTCCAAAATTCAACTGACTCCTTCCCAAAAAGCACTGGGCAAATACGTCTTTTTGACAGTCGCCCTGTTTGTGGTGCAAGTGCTGCTGGGCGGCCTGACCGCGCACTACACCGTCGAAGGTCAAGGTTTCTACGGCATAGACGAAGCACTGGGCTTTGAAATGTCCGACTGGTTCCCTTACGCATTGACCCGTACTTGGCACATCCAATCCGCCATCTTCTGGATTGCAACCGGCTTCCTGACGGCAGGTCTGTTCTTGGCTCCGATTGTTAACGGCGGCAAAGATCCCAAGTTCCAACGCGAAGGCGTAAACCTGCTCTACATCGCTCTGTTTATCGTCGTGGGCGGTTCTTATGCAGGCAACTTCCTCGCCCTGACGCACGTCATTCCGCCCGAGATGAACTTCTGGTTCGGACACCAAGGTTACGAATATCTCGATTTGGGCCGTTTCTGGCAACTCCTGCTGATGGTAGGCCTGCTGTTGTGGCTTTTCCTGATGCTGCGCTGCACGGTATCTGCCTTTAAAGAAAAAGGTGTGGATAAAAACCTGTTGGCGATGTTTGTATCCTCAGTGGTAGGTGTCGGTGTGTTCTACGCGCCCGGTCTCTTCTACGGCGAGAAATCTCCGATTGCCGTCATGGAATATTGGCGCTGGTGGGTAGTTCACCTGTGGGTAGAAGGCTTCTTCGAAGTGTTTGCTACCGCAGCCTTTGCCTTCATTTTCTACAACATGGGTTTTGTCCGCCGCAGTACCGCTACCGCATCTACTCTGGCTGCCGGTGCCATTTATATGTTGGGCGGCGTGCCGGGTACGCTGCACCACCTGTACTTCACAGGTTCTACTTCAGCCTCTATGGCAATCGGCGCCTGCTTCTCCGCGTTGGAAGTCGTACCGCTGGTGTTGCTGGGTCGCGAAGCCTACGAGCATTGGTCTTACCAGCACAATTCCGACTGGGCGAAACGCCTGCGTTGGCCGCTGATGTGCTTTGTAGCAGTTGCCTTCTGGAACATGATCGGTGCCGGCGTATTCGGCTTCCTGATTAACCCGCCGATTTCCCTGTTCTACATCCAAGGCCTGAACACTACCGCAGTCCACGCACACGCAGCCTTGTTCGGTGTGTACGGCTTCTTGGCACTGGGCTTCGTATTGCTGGTTGCCCGCTACCTGAAACCAAACGCACAATTCGACGAAAAAGTGATGACTTGGGGCTTCTGGCTGCTCAACGGCGGTTTGGTCGGCATGATTGCCGTCAGCCTGCTGCCGGTCGGCGCCATCCAAGCACATGCGGCCATCACTCATGGTCTGTGGTATGCCCGTAGCGAAGAGTTCCTGCAAATGGAAATCCTCGACACCCTGCGCTGGGTACGTACGGCAGCTGACTTGATCTTCATCGGCGGTGCAGTCTGCGTAGCCATCCAAGCAACCAAAATCGTATTCAGCCGCGATAAATAAATCCTAGCTTGAATACCCTGCAAAAGGTCGTCTGAAAGTTTCAGACGACCTTTCTTTTGGAAGTATAGAAGAAACTTAATGGGGAGTTGCCTGAAAGGGGTAGGGCAGCTTAGCTTGGTCCATACCCGGCTGTGCCGCATCTTCAAACATCGGAGTCATGCCGTTTATGTATTGGGTTTGCTGAATCTGCTCGTCGCCGGCGAACATTCGGTCAAACACGCTGCGGACTTCGTCGGTCAATTCTACGTTCAGGCTTTTCAGGGATTGATACACCTGTTTCAACTATGAGCAGAACCGACGGAATACACCGCTCAATTCCTCGCTTGGTGCTTTGCCTTCGTACAGGTAGGCTTCAAAACCCCGCGCCCATTTTTCGTGAGTCTCGCGCTGCTCGTTCAGGCTCATTGCGTCCCATGCGGCAAGGTCTTTCACGCCGAACCAATCCAAGGTCGTCTGAACGTCGGACAGGAATTGCCGTTCCTGCCCGGTCAGGTTCTCGGCAGGTTTGGCGGTCAGGTCGCGGGCGATGCGGGTATTCGTTTCAAGGAAGAAATGCCCCAGTTCGTGAACGAATGTAGAAGCGTCGGCGTTTTTCAACAGGGCAATCAGGTTATGCTCACGGCTGAACATTCCACGGTCTGTTCCACCCTGATACAGTATGTCTTGATTGGCGTCGGTGTTGGGTGTAGAATTGTCATATGCCCCCTCCCCGTTTCGGACGTTGAGGCTTTGGCTGGAAATGTTTTTGATGACATTTTCGGATATTGCCGTTGGGGGATACTTCCGCATGGAAATAGCTCGAAAATCTTTCTTTTTACGGCTGGCTTCGGCGATATAAACCATCAGCCCGTCATCAAATCTCTTCAAATACGCAACCCGTTCTGCCCCTTGTTCTGATTGAAAACCTGTTACGATTTTGTCAGGCGATGTAACCATATCGGGAATCCGCGTCAAATCCTCCGCTGTTACGGCAATCTGTCCGCGTTCTTCTTCCGTTTTGGCGTTGCCATGTTCTTTGTAGATGTGGTGTGCTGCAAATCGGCTGATGGAATGTGAATATCCCTGTGTATCGGCAATTCCGGTATCTGCCGCGTTATCCAAAGTCCAAAATACAGCTTCGTTTTTCGCGGCTTCCCGTCCATCTGTTGTCCAAATGTTGATTGCATCCTGCGGGTTTTCGCTATGCACCCATCCGCGCGGAGGGTTGCTTGCCAACGCCTGATTCAATACGCCGTCGTCAATCAGGCTTTCGCCGACCACATTCAAGCCGCCGTATGCCGCGTCAAAATCACGGATTCCCATATTCAGACGACCTGCAAGGGTTTCAACGGCGCGGGCGTACAGTGTTGCATCAGCTTCAGCCTGCGTCTTGTTCATTATAGTGTATTAACTTTAAACCGGTACGGCATTGCCTCGCCT
>NZ_KV812087.1:242249-255470 GCF_001813335.1 Neisseria sp. HMSC055H02
CTGATTTAAATTTAATCCACTATATTTGTTGTTTCATTTCATAAACGTTTGTTGAGGATTTCGCCTGCCGATTGTGGTATATCAATAGAAAAAGGTCGTCTGAAACTTGGATTTCAAGTTTCAGACGACCTTTCTTGTTACTTCAAACGCTTTTAGAACTTGGCTTCAAGCGTGAAGTTGTAGCTTCTGCCCGGAGAAGTGAAGCGTTCTATACCGGCATGGGTTTTGTTGTCGACGCGGTTGACTATGCCGAATTCGCGGATGCTGCGCAGCGATTCCCAAGTATAGTATTTTTTGTTGCCGATGTTGTACGCACCGGCGCGCAGGGTGAAATATTTGCCCAGGTTGACGTAGCCTGTCAGGTCGAAAAGCGTATAGGCTTTGCTGTGCTTGGCAAAAGGCCAGGGATTGTTCAAATCATCACTGCTGTGGACGGTGTCAGACGGTTTTTTAGCTGCGGTGTGGGTCAGGTATGCGTTGATGCCCCAGCGTTTGGAAGGAGCATCGTAGCCCAGGTTGTAAACGGCAGACCACGGGGAAAGGGCGTTAATCGGGGTTTCCTGTCCGTTGTTCTGCTTGGCTTTGCCTTTGATATAACTAAGGTTGACACCTGCGTGCGTGCCTTGCGGCAAACCGATGCTGTCGAGGTTCCATGTGCCGTTAAATTCCAAACCTTTCACCCATGCGGAGGAGCGGTTTTGATTTTGCCAAACAGGCGAGCTGACCAAGGCGGTACCATCGGAAATCGGCGCATAATTGGGGCTGTTGGGATTGTCGGAAGATACGCCCATGTAGGTCAACTCGATAAAATTACGGTAGCGGGTTTGGAAGCCCGAGAATTTAAAGTTTCCTGCTTTGCCGCTGCCGGCAAGTCCCAGCTCGAAGTTTTTGGCAGTTTCTGCCTTCAGGTTAGGATTGGCTTTAAGGTAGAAGTCAGGATGCGGAAACAAGAGCCAGGTTTCGTCCGAAGTCGGCGCGCGAAAGCCAGTGCTGTATTTTGCCAAAAGATTCAAATGCGGTGTGAATTTCCAGTCTAGTCCTAAGCCGTAGCTGAAACCGCTGTGTTTACGCTCGCTGCCAAGATAGGGGATTTGACCGCGGATGGCAGGGGTATAGTTGGGATTGTCCTTGGCTTTGCTGCTGCTGCTGTCGTAGCGAACCCCGGCATTGAGGCGGTATTGGCTACTGTCGCCGAATTGGAAGGTGTTGTTCCAGTAGGCAAAACGGTTTTTGGAGGAGCTTTCGACCAGCATGGTTAATTCTTGATTGTTGGACGTTTGGTATTTCGGGTCGTATAGGCGTACCCAATAGCTATGATCTCTATTGCCGTTGTCGTTTTGGGAACCACCCAATCCGTATTGCATTGCCCATACCGATTTGGAGAAGTCGATTTGTTTTTCGGCATCGGCACCGAATTGGGTATTTTTTTGACGGATGTTGCGGAACATATGGTACACGTCGCTGTTGACCCCGTTGCTGGCGTAATCGGTCGGCAAGTCCCAAGTCCAAGTGCTCATGTCGATGGTTTGACGGTCGTAACGCAGGTTAAGACTGTCCCATGGACCTTTGTCAAGTTGGTTTTTGTATTCAAAACCGATGCGTTTGCGGTAGGAGATGTCTTGGCGGGAACGGGTGTCGCCCAGTGCGTCGCCTTTCCAGTCTGCCGCCCACATATTGGACAATTCGGTCGTTGTGCGGTCGGTACGAGAGTCTTCGTAAATCCAGCCGATACGGTTTTGATCGTTGAAGTTGTAACCCAGCTTGAACAGGGTGCTTATGTTTTCCCAATTTTGAGGGTCAGGTTTGCTGCGCGCTATGCCGCGGCTGCCGTAGTTGGTCATGCCGGCATTCGGACTCCAGCTTTGTTTGCTGTCGGTGATGACGGTATCGGCAGCGTCGCTGTTGTTTTTGGTTTCTTTACCGAAACGGCGGGTATAGACCATCAATGCATCCAGTCCCAACCAGGTTCCAGCGGCGGTTATGCTGCTGAATTTTTGGCTGTTGCGTCCGATATAGCCGCCTTTAATGCCTAAGTGGTAAGGTTTTTCTTCGGAAACATAGTCGCTTGCGGATTTGGTTTTATAGTTGACGGCACCGCCTAATGCGCCGCTGCCGGATTTGAGCGAGTCCGCGCCTTTGATGATGGTAACTTCCGAGAAGTTTTCGGGTTCGGAAGTGTTGCGGTTGGCATTGAAGTTGCCGTGTGCGCCGAACAGTTCTTGGAATGCTTCAGACGACCTGCTTTCTGCTTGTGCCAGCCCGTCCACGTTGATGGCGACACGGTCTTTATCGACGCCGCGTATGGTAAAACCGTTAGAACCTGAGCGTCCGCCTTCGACGACGCTGACGCCCGGATCGTAGCGTACCAAGTCGCTTTCATCAGAGACCATTTGTTTATCCAATGCCTGACGGCGGACTTTCTCTTCGCCGAGTTTTTGGGCTTTACGGCCGCCGATGACTTTGACTTCATTCAAGTCCTGATGGGCTTGTGGTACGGGGTCGGCAGCGAAGGCAGGGAAAGTTTGGCTGACAATGGCTGCCAGCAGTACGGGTTTGAAGGGGAAGGACATTTTTTGCCTCTTTAAGATGTACTGAATTATCGGTTTATCGGGATGTTTGATGTGCGGTTACTTGCTGACAGGTGTCAAGCTTTTATCTGTAGTATCGCGGTCTGATGAGTTTTCTACACCGCCGAATACGGTATCCAACGATTTATCGGCATTAAAGGTTACTTTACCGCCTATGCTGACTTCTGTTTTATAACCGCCGTTGAATTGACCGAAGAATTTCCCTTCGACTTTTCCGTTTTTTCCGTCGGATTCGGCAGTGCCCGAGAAATCAACGCCGTTGATGCCAACATCTCTCATCACAACATCTGGACCGTAATCCGCATTACCTAAAATCGTGCCGCCGAGTTTGTTGGTGTTGAAATTGGCAGTCAGCAGCGAAAGCTTGGGCGTGGTTTTTTCAGACGACCCAAAGGATTTTCCGGGCTCATAGGTGGAGGTAACGATATTGCCGTTGCGGACGCGGACTGCCCAAACTTCGTATGTGGTTTTGCCTTTTGCCACTGTACTGTCCGACGGTGTGCTCCATGACGGTTTCGCCGTTCCGACGGGTTTGCCGCCGACAAACAGGTCTGCCGTGCCGTCTGCATTTATCCATGCGCCGAATTTGAGATGGTCCTGTTTGGTTGCCGGGGCGTTGATGAACTGTCCGGAATTGCTGCAACAGACAAACAGTTTTCCACCTTCAGACAAAGGCTGACCTTCGTGGCGGGTACGCAGGGCATAAGACGGACTGGAATAGGAGGGGACAATCGGGTCGGAATATGAGCTGATGTTGTAATAGTTGCCGGAAGGGGTTTGATAGACATATTGTTTATCGGGGTAGCTGCCCCATGATGTTTTCACTTCGAGCTCCGCTTCATGCAGACTGCCGCCTTTACGGGAAAGGGTGTTTATGGTCTTTATTGCACTGCTCTCATCACTCAGCTTGATATTGGCGATAGGTTGCGCTGTCGGAATGGCAACGGGGACTTTGGGTTCGGATGCGCCTCCTCCCGTGCAGGCAGTCAGGATCAGGGTTGTTGCCGCAGAAATTGCAGGTACTTTGATTTTCATGACAGATCTCACTTAATTGGTATATATTTTATTAAATAATGATAATTATTACTAATTATATTCAAATATTGTGTAATAATTATAATATTTTGGCAATACCCAAATGGTTTTTAATAATTTAAATAGTTTTTAGAGTTAATATTAGGTAGTAAATAAATGAATGATATTGAGTTGGAATTTAATCTGAATGTCTGATTTGATGCCGCTACTTCGTTGCCGGTAGAGGAAATTAGTGTAGTGTGGATCAAGCTATCGCTCTGGATTTGGAAGATATATAGTGGAATAAATTTAAATCAGGACAAGGCGACGAAGCCGAAGACAGTACAAATAGTACGGCAAGGCGAGGCAACGCCGTACCGGTTTAAAGTTAAGCTACTATATTAGGCGAGTTCGGTCGGTTGGCTTGATTCATTTCGTGAATCTACGTTGAATAACATTTGAATAATTTGTAAAACCATAAAAATAAATCAGTTATGTTTGTTTTGGAATTTTATCTCTATAATGCTGCATCTTAATGCGAATCTGTTGCTTTTACGCAAAAATAAGGTCGTCTGAAAAGTTTCAGACGACCTTTGGCAGACGTAAATCCCTGACTGGGGGGAATCAGTAGGGTATGTGGGTTGCATTTGGCTATCCTTGCGATATACGCACATATATTTCGGATGATTTTGAATGTTAAGAATAAAACAAAAAATGGTTTCGGCATCTTTATGTTGTCTGTTGCCTTCCGCAGTCCTGGCTCAATTGCCCGAAGGGGGTGTCCGGCAGGATGCGCCTTCTCAGGATGCTGCCGTACAAGTGCAGCAAAAACAATGGCTGGATATTTTGTCCGAAGAAGAAAGGTCGTCTGAAAAGAATGAGAATGCAGGAGAACCGACTGTGGTCGGCGATAATTTTTTAGCGGCAAACCCGCGTATTCTCGAGGACGCGCTGATTCAAGCACTCAACGGCAATAGCGCAGATTTGGTTTCTTCGCTTGCCGCCCTTTACCGCAAACAGCCCAACCACAATCCCAAGCTGATTACGCGTGCCGATGCTTTGCTGGCAAAGTTGAAAGGGCGGACTTCCGAAGCGGTCGAGCGTTATCGTACCCTTTATGAATCCGACGTTTCAGACGACCGCATATTATTGGATTTGGCGGCTGCAGAGTTTCAGGATTATCGTTTGGGCGAGGCGGCGGCGCATTTCCGCCATGCCGCGCAACGCGATATACCTGCCCCCGTTTTGGAAAACGTCAAACGCTTTCAAGAAGCCGTCAGACGGCAGACGGAATGGAAATGGTCAGGCGGAATCAGTCCCGTGCATAACGATAATGCCAACAATGCTGCTCCGCGTTATTGCATCGAAACAAGGGGGCAAACCGCATGCAGCGTTACTTTGCCCGTCAGTGCCAACGGCTTGAATTACGAATTGAACACCGAAAAACTCACCCCGCTGTACGGGCATCACGCCGTCAAATTCCGCGCCAACCTCAGCGGAACGAGCTATTTTTTCGACCGCCAATCGGCTTACGACGATGCGTTCGGCAGGGCTTATTTGGGCTGGCAGCGCAAGGACGGCAAACAAACCGTCAGCGTTTTACCGTTTTATCAGGCACAGTTGGCGGGCAGCAGCGAATTTGACAGCAAAAAAGAAAAAAACCGCCGCGCCGCGCCGTATATGCTGGCACACGGGGTCGGCGTACAGCTTTCGCATATGGTCAATCTCGGCAACGCGACACAACTTTATTACTCGCTGGAACGCTACCGCCAAAACTATCGGGAAACCGATCGTGCGCTGCGCAACGACGGTTGGCACGACGGCACCTATCTCTCCCTGGCACGCCGTTTCGGCAATACGACCCTGTTCGGCGGTTGGCAATACAACCGATTTGTTCCTGAAAACAAAAACATACGTAATGCCGTCAACAATGCCGCCTACCGCCGCAACGGGTTCAATATAGGCTGGATACAGCAATGGCCGTTTTTGGGTGGGCTGAACAGCCGCCTGACCGCTTCATTTGCCAACCGCCGCTATAAAGGCATTATGGCATTCGGCACGGAGCCGCAACGCAACCGCGAGCGCGCTCTCTCCGTTAGCCTCAGCCATGACAAATTGTCCTACAAAGGCATCACGCCGACCTTAAATTACGGATACAGCCGCATCCGCAGCAATGCCCCTTATGCACGACGCAGCAGCCGTCAATGGTCGTTGGGAGCTGAATGGAATTTTTAAAAACAGCCTAAAATTCGAATACTTAATCAATAAAGGTCGTCTGAAAACGGGCATCGTAGGCTTTCAGACGACCTTTGCGGCATTTTCAAGCCGATGGATAGGGTTTTGCAATCAATATGGACAGCTTGAACCTTCCGTCTTAAGGACGGTAGAATCAGTCATTTCAATGCGGCAGTTCGGAGTTTTGTTGGAACTGCCGTATATCACAAATAATCAGATATATATCATGAGTACCGAAACCAAAAACTACATTACACCCGTTGGTTGGCAGGCGTTGAAAGACGAGCTATATCAACTGGTCAATAAAGAACGTCCCGAAATCGTCCAAATCGTCAACTGGGCGGCAAGCAACGGCGACCGCAGCGAAAACGGCGACTATCTTTACGGTAAACGCCGTATGCGCGAAATCGACCGCCGCATCCGTTTTCTGACCAAGCGTTTGGAAGCTGCCGTCATCGTCGATCCCGAATTGCGCGAAGCGACCGACCAAGTTTTTTTCGGCGCAACCGTCGGACTGTTGCGCGGAGACGGGCGCGAGCAAACCGTCAAAATCGTCGGTGTCGATGAAATCGATACCGCGCAAAACAAAATTTCTTGGATTTCCCCGTTGGCGCGTTGTCTGATTAAAGCGAGAGAAGGGGACGAAGTCATCTTGAATACACCGGAAGGGCGCGAGGAGATTGAGATTTTGTCGGTGGAATATATACGGATAGATTAAATCTCTCGCAAGCATAAGAGATAGGTCGTCTGAAAACTTTACCAATACGTTTTCAGACGACCTTTTCCATAAAAAAAACACCGCTTTTGCAAGCGGTGTCCGGTAAAGCATAAATTATTTGCGCAGACCCAAGCGGGTAATCAGGTTGCGGTATGTATCAGGTTGGGTACGGCGCAAGTAAGACAACAGACGGCGACGTTGGCTGACCATTTTCAACAGGCCGCGACGGCTGTGGTGGTCTTTAGGGTTGGCTTTGAAGTGGGGAGTCAGGTCGTTGATGCGGAAAGTCAACAGAGCGACTTGTACTTCAGAAGAGCCGGTATCGCCTTCTTTGCGTTGGAAATCTTTAACAATTTGTGCTTTTTGTTCTACGGTCAATGCCATGATGGATAACTCCGAAAAATAAAAGAACCGTTATTCGGTTCGGACAAGTTTGACGAGCGCGAACCCGTTCAAACTCCTGAAGTCTTTTTGTGAAGATGGGCGGATTATGCCACAGTTTCATCTGTTTTGCACGGCTGAATCCTGTTTTTGATACGAAATTGTGGAAATGTCGTCTGAAAATGTATCGGGGTGTGGCGTAAAGTATGTGCGAGAAGTTTTGATTCGGTGCATTTTACAGCAGGTTAAAATGGAAAATATTCCCATCATTCCTGAACTTCCTGAACAGGCGTGAATCCGGGCTTCTGATTTCGGCAAGATTCAGCGATTATTGCAGATTGCCGCTTGAACAGAAATGGCGGCGTGGGTACTTTTTTTGAATTTCAGCGAATGGGTAGGGCTTTTCGGAAGGGCGTGGGTTTTGTAGTAAAATAGACGCTGATTGACGGCATGAAGAGGTCGTCTGAAATTTAAAAGAGCTTTGATATTATGAATTTTTTTAGAAAAACAGCCTTGTTTTTGCTCGTTTTGTCCGTATTGGCTGCCTGCGGTTCGTTTGTTTCGCAATATGTTTTAGGGATGAATCCCTGCGTATTGTGCATCGTGCAGCGTTTGTGCGTATTGGCGGTCGGGGTGGCGGCTTTGCCGGCGGTATTTTTCCGTCAGTCTTCCAAAGTGGGGCGGACGTTTTCCGCTTTGCTTATCAGCGCGCCTGCTGTGTACGGGATAGGGACGGCGGCTTATCAGTTGTGGTTGCAAAGTCTGCCGCCGGGTACGGCACCTTCCTGCGGCGCTCCGTGGACGTTCCGCTTGAAGGACTGGCCGTTGTTTGACTGGTTCGAACCCATCGTGCGCGGCTTCGGTAATTGTGCCGTACCGGATTATTTTTTGGGTATTGCGCTGCCGGTTTGGAGCATCGCTTATTTTTGTTTCGTTGTCGTATTGGTTTGGTTTGCTTGGTTGAAAACGAAATAAATGTCCGGAATTTAAAAAAGGTCGTCTGAAAATTTTCAGACGACCTTTTCACGATTGCGGATTAAGCCTTGTCGTGGAATTCGTGGAATTCATATTGGTAGGACAAGCCTTTGCCTGCTTTTTTCTGCGCCAGATAATCGTCGTAAACGGCGCGGATTTCTTTGCGCAGGAGGAATAGGGCGATTAAGTTGGGGATGACCATGAAGCCGTTGAACATATCGGACAGGCTCCAAACCAAATCGACTTTGCCCAGCGTGCCCAACACGATAGCCAGCAGCACGAGCGCGCGGTAGATGCCCAAGTGTTTTCCCCTGAAGAGGAAGCGGATGTTGGACTCGCCGAAGTAGTACCAGCCGATGATGGTGGTGAAGGCGAAGAAGGTCAGGCAGATGGCGAGCAGTTGCGAACCGAAGCTGGGGAAGGCTTTACTGAAGGCGAATTGGGTCACCGCCGCGCCTTGTTCGCCGGAAAGGTTGGCATCGGTTAGGAGGATAATCAGTGCGGTGGCGGTGCAGACCAAGATGGTGTCGATGAAGACGCCGATAAATGCCGCCAAGCCTTGTTGAACGGGGTGGTTCACGTCGGCGGTAGCGTGCGCGTGCGGCGTCGAACCCATACCCGCTTCGTTGGAAAACAGCCCGCGTGCCACGCCGTAACGGACGGCTTCGCGCATACCGATACCCGCTGCGCCGCCTAACACAGCTTCGGGATTGAAGGCGGCGGTAAAGATGTGGTTGAACATCGGTACGATGTGGTCGGAGAATTCAAACAGGATAACGACGGCACACAAAATATAGATAATCGCCATAAACGGCACGACGAATTGGGCGATGTTGGCGATGCGGTTTACGCCGCCGACGATAATCATGCCCGCAAGGATGGCGAGGGTGATGCCCACTGCCAAAGCCGGTACGTTAAAGGCGATGGTAACGGAGGAGGCGATGGAGTTTGCCTGCGTGGCGTTACCGATAAAACCCAGTGCGATAATCAGGGCGATGGAGAAGAAGCCCGATAAGAAACGCGCCGCGCCGCGCCCGATTTTTGGGGTCAGGCCGTGCGTAATGTAGAACGCGGGGCCGCCGATGTATTTGCCGTGGCTGACGACGCGGTATTTTTGCGCGAGCAGGGCTTCGGCGAAAATCGTGGACATCCCCAAAACGGCGGAAAGCCACATCCAGAAAATCGCACCCGGCCCGCCTGCGGTAATGGCGGTTGCCACGCCGGCGACGTTGCCCGTGCCGATTTGGGCGGAGACGGCGACGGCGAGCGCTTGGAATTGCGACAAAGATTTATCGTCTTTGTCTTTTTTGGAAAACAAACCGCCGAAAACGGATTTGAGGCCTTCGCCAAATTTGGTAATCTGCGGCGCACCCAGATAGAGTGTGAAAAACAGGCCGATGCCCAAAAGGGCGTAAATCAGCAGGTAGTCCCACAGAATCAGATTGACTGCGCCCACCAGTGCAGACAATGTTTTTTCCATAATTACAAACCTTATATTGAAAAATGAACAGATGACGGCATCCGTCGGCGGTTACTCCGTTGAATGCCGTTGTGTCGGACGGCGCGGCGAGCAGGCCGGCTTCGTCCGTTTTGCCCCAAGTTGTCAACAATCCTGAAGCAGGCCTGCATGATACCGTAAACCTTTTGTGAGGCAAACGAAAAAAAGGGTCAGGTTTGGGCAAAGACAAGATTTTTGCGTTTGTCGGGCGCTATCGGCGTTTTCAGACGACCTTTTAGGCAGAATGCAGGGCCGTCTGAATATTTTAGGTATATTCAACCTATGTTAAAATGCGCCCTTTGAAAATGAGCAAGAGTCCGCCGGATAAGGCGGAAAATTGAAAGGAATCCATATATGGCAGGTCATAGCAAGTGGGCGAATATCCAGCATAAAAAAGCCCGTCAAGATGCCAAACGCGGCAAAATCTTCACCCGTCTGATTAAAGAAATCACCGTCGCAGCCCGCATGGGCGGCGGCGACCCCGGCGCCAACCCGCGCCTGCGCCTGGCTTTGGAAAAAGCCGCCGAAAACAATATGCCCAAAGACAACGTGCAACGCGCCATCGACAAAGGTACGGGCAACTTGGAAGGCGTGGAATACATCGAGTTGCGCTACGAAGGCTACGGCATCGGCGGCGCGGCGCTGATGGTGGACTGCCTGACCGACAACAAAACCCGCACCGTCGCCGACGTGCGCCATGCGTTCACCAAAAACGGCGGCAACTTGGGCACCGATGGCTGCGTAGCGTTCAACTTCGTGCATCAGGGTTATCTGGTGTTCGAACCCGGCGTTGACGAAGACGCGCTGATGGAAGCCGCTCTGGAAGCCGGTGCGGAAGACGTGATTGCCAACGACGACGGCTCCATCGAAGTCATCACCGCCCCGAACGATTGGGCGGGCGTAAAAGCGGCATTGGAAACCGCAGGCTACAAATCCGTTGACGGCGACGTCACCATGCGCGCCCAAAACGAAACCGAACTCTCCGGCGAAGACGCCGTCAAAATGCAGAAACTGATTGACGCGCTGGAAGATTTGGACGACGTGCAGGACGTTTACACCTCCGCGGTGTTGAATCTGGGTTAATAGGAAAGATTGAAAGCAGGCCTGATGGGTCTGCTTTTTTTGCGTTTAAGATTTTTAGGGGTTTGTTTGCTGAAATCTTCAATTTTCAATGGCTCGTGGGCAAAGCCCACGCTACAACGTTTGTCGGCAACACAATGCCGTAGCGTGGACTCCGTCCACGAAAACAATAGGTGCGAAGGTCGTCTGAAAACTAAAAATTGCAGTACCTAAAAACTTTTAGGCTAGGGAACCCTCTATAAGCGGAGGCTGCTTGAAGATTCCGTCCCACTGTTTTAAAATAAAAATGTTACGTTATATCAATCTGGAGAGAGAAAACATGAAACATTGGAAACTTGGCGTCATCGCTGCATTAATGTCCGGCGCAGTTTATGCAGCCCCGATGAACGTCGTTACCAGCTTCAGCATTTTGGGCGATGTTGCCAAACAAATCGGCGGCGACCGTGTTGCCGTGCAAAATTTGGTCGGTTCCAACCAAGACACCCACGCCTACCACATGACCAGCGGCGACATCAAAAAAATCCGCGGTGCAAAATTAGTCCTGCTCAACGGCTTGGGCCTGGAAGCGGCTGATGTTCAGCGCGCCGTCAAACAAAGCAAAGTCCCCTTCGCCGAAGCAGCCAAAGGCATACAGGCGCTTAAAGCCGAAGAAGGCGGTCATCATCATGACCACGACCACGAAGGCCACCACCACGACCACGGCGAATTTGACCCGCACGTCTGGAACGACCCCGTCTTGATGACAACCTATGCCCAAAACGTCGCCAACGCCCTGATTCAGGCAGACCCCGAAGGTAAAACCTATTACCAACAACGCTTGGGCAACTACCAAGTGCAGCTGAAAAAACTGCACAGCGACGCTCAAGCTGCGTTTAACACCGTTCCCGCTGCTAAGCGCAAAGTTCTGACCGGACACGACGCGTTCTCCTACATGGGCAAACGCTACAATATCGAGTTCATCGCCCCGCAAGGCGTGAGCAGCGAAGCCGAGCCGTCCGCCAAACAAGTGGCTTCCATCATCCGCCAAATCAAACGCGAAGGCATCAAAGCCGTGTTCACCGAAAACATCAAAGACACGCGCATGGTTGACCGCATCGCCAAAGAAACCGGCGTCAACGTCAGCGGCAAACTCTACTCCGACGCACTCGGTGGCGCACCTGCCAATACTTACATCGGCATGTACCGCTACAACGTCAAAGCCTTGACTGATGCGATGAAGAAATAAAACCGCTTGATTGGTTTGAATTGAAAAAGTCAAAAGGTCGTCTGAAAACGAAAATATGGTTTTCAGACGACCTTTTGTTTATAAGCCGCTTCAAACGGCATTTTACGCAAAAATAAAACCTTCATAGAAAAAAAATCAGATTTTAAGGCGTCATCAAAAATATCATTTAGACAAACTACACTAAATTTCATTAATATCCGCAAAATTTAATTTAAAACAATAAAACAACAATATGAAAAATATTCTTATTTCATTCGTTATCTTTTCTCCGTTGGTTGTCCGCGCCGACCTGCCTTTGAATATCGAAGACATCATGACGGACAAGGGTAAATTGAAACTCGACGCTTCCGTTACCTATATCAACAGCGAAAACAGCCGTTCCGAACTTGCTGCGCCAATTTACATTCAGACCGGCTCCGCTTCCTTTATCCCCGTCCCGACCGAAATTCAGGAAAACGGCAGTAACAGCGATATGCTCGTCGGTACGCTCGGCCTGCGCTACGGCTTGACCGGAAATGCCGAAATCTACGGCAGCGGCAGCTACTTGTGGCGTGAAGACCGACAATTCGACGGCGAAAGCAGCAAAAACCGCGACAAGCACCTCTCCGACGTATCCCTCGGCATCAGCCACACTTTCCTCAAAGACGACAAAAATCCCGCCCTTATCGGCTTTCTTGAAGGCACGCTTTACGAAAAATCACGCGGCAAAGCCCCGTCAGGCAAATCATGGCTGATTGGCGCGACCACCTACAAAGCCATCGACCCCGTCATGCTCGCCCTGACTGCCGCCTACCGCATCAACGGCAGCAAAACCCTTTCAGACGACGTCAAATACAAAGCAGGCAACTACTGGATGCTGAATCCCAATATATCCTTCGCCGCCAACGACAGAATCAGCCTCACGGGCGGCATCCAATGGCTGGGCAAGCAGCCCGACCGACTGGACGGCAAAAAAGAATCCGCAAGGAATACATCTACCTACGCCCATCTCGGCGCAGGCCTCGGCTTCTCCAAAGCCACGTCTTTAAACGCATCCGCACGCTTCAATATTTCAGGGCAGAGCAGCTCCGAACTGAAATTGGGCGTACAGCATACGTTTTAAGCAGGCTTTGATTTTCCAACCTTGTAAAAAAAGGACTTTTATGAAAAAACAAATTACCGCAGCCATGATGATTCTGACGATGATTGCCGCTCCCGCAATGGCAAACAGCATGGATAATCAGGCATTTGAAAACCAAGTGTTCCACACGCAGGCAGATACGCCTATGCAGTTGGCGGAGCTTTCTCAGAAGGAAATGAAGGAGACTGAGGGGGCTTGGGTTGCTCTTGCATGGCGGGGAGTTACTGTAATGTCGCGTGGTTTTACTCATATAATTAAAGGAAGTAAATTATCTCAGGGGCAGGCAGTTAATGTGTTACGTAATGGTGGTAATGTAATTACTAATAATCAGAGATATTCAGCAAAACTGGCGCAAAATGAACTGGCCCCCAAATCTTGGACACTCAT
>NZ_KV812088.1:0-844 GCF_001813335.1 Neisseria sp. HMSC055H02
AGAGCGTGTTCATAGTCTTCGTAGCAGGACTCCCAAGAAAGCCAAAGCTACCATTTGCAGACTGGTACTCAACTTACGCTCGCAGTTTTTCCAAAGCCGCCTGTTCTTTTCCAACCAGGAAAAGCTGCGCTCTACTACCCATCGCTTCGGCAATACTGCAAAACGGTGCAATTCGTTTCGTTTGGCAATCTCTACCTCCGCACCAATCAACTCCTGTACCGACGAAGCAAATGCCTTACCCGTGTAACCACCGTCAGCAAGGATTTTTTGTATCGCACCAAGATTATCCCGCCCACGTTCCAATGCCACCAGGCAGCCTTTTCTATCCGTAACATCCGCCGTCGTTACCGCAAGGGCATGCGGCAAACCTTGCGTGTCAACCGCTATATGTCGCTTGATACCGCTAACCTTCTTGCCCGCATCGTAGCCTTTTTCCATGGCGGTATCCGTGTTCTTCACACTCTGCGCATCAATAATCAGGAAAGTAGTTGCTTCATGGCGCCCCTGCTTGCGGTGCTCCGCAACTACCTGATTTTTTTAATGCTTCCTCAAGGATGCTGATGCCACTCTCGCGTGGTTCGGTCCATCTCTGGAAGTAGGAATGCACGGTGCGCCATTTGGGGAAGTCGCCCGGCAAAGCGCGCCAGGAGCAGCCAGTGCGTTGCAGGTAGAGAATGGCACAAAAGACATCGTACAAGTCCACCTGGCGTGGCGCTGTGCGTTTACGGGCACTTTCCAGCAGGGGAAGGAGAGGCGCAAATTGCTCGCGACTGATATCGCTTGGGTAGGTTTTTCTGTTCATGCCGATAGTTTACAGCAGAGGCTGAGACAATGAACACGTTCT
>NZ_KV812089.1:0-44465 GCF_001813335.1 Neisseria sp. HMSC055H02
TGCTGAAGCACCAAGTGAATCGGTTCCTTAACCAACAAACCCAGCACGACGAACAAAGTCGCCTGCGCCAGCCACGCCAGGCCGTCCATCACGCGCCAAACGTGTTCGGTTGCGCGGGTATGCTGGTTGCCGACGATAATCCCCGCCAGATAAACCGCCAAGAAGCCGCTGCCACCGATGGTATTGGTAAATGCGAATACCCACAGGCCGCCTGACACAATCATCAGCGCGTACAATCCTTCCGCAAGGTTCAAACGACGTACGAGTTTCGCCAACACCATTCCGCCCGCCCACCCCATCAGCAGGCCGAAGCCGATTTGGAGCAGCAGCATCCATAAAAACGCCAACACACCTGATTGTTCGGGGTTGGTAATCATGGTAATCAGGGCGGTAACTAAAAAAATCGCCATCGGATCGTTCGCACCGGATTCGATTTCCAAAGTCGCCTGTACCCTGTCATTCAGGCGCACGCCGCTGTGGCGCAGCAGGCTGAACACGGCCCCCGCATCGGTCGAGCCGACAATCGCCGCCATCAGTACGCCGAATTTCCAATCCAAACCCAAATAAAACGTGGCGAACAATCCCAAAGGCAACACGGTGGCAAACACGCCCCATGTCGCCAATACCGCAGAAGGCTTCAATGCAATTCGGAAACTTGAAAGCTGGGTCCGCAACCCGCCGTCAAGCAAAATGACGGCTAACGCAAGCTGGCTGATGACGTTGGCCAAAACGAAATTGTCAAAATCGATGCGCCCGATACCGTCCTCACCCGCCAACATTCCAACCGCCAGAAACACCAACAAAAGCGGCATCCCCAGCCTTGCCGACAAAGTGGTCGAAACCACGCTTAAAAACAATAACGCCCCGCCGAGCTAAAACAGATTGTTCATCCAGTCCACGTTGCAAAAGTCCTACCGTTAATAAAAACGAGGCGAAATTGTATCATAAAATCAATAAGATTTACTGAAGGCCTACCCATTATACAGAAATAAAAAAACCGTCTGAAAGACGGCTTCGTTCATACAACAAACCGCTTTACCCAAACGGCTTTTTCTGCCAATAAAACTTACCCCTTCTCAGACGACCTTTAAACACTTCATCGCCGCCCAGCTCAAATACTAATGCACCTGACAAATCCGTCCGCAGCAAAGTCGCGCCGTGTGCGCGGACTCGGGTTTGGACAGCGGGAGTGGGGTGTTTGTAAGCATTGGTGTAGCCGCTGGAGGCAACGGCGTATTTGGGTGCGACTGTGTTGAGGAAGCCGCCTGAAGAAGCTGTATTGCTGCCGTGGTGTCCCAATATCAAAACTTGGCTGTACAGCGAGCTGCCGTAGCGTTCTACCAGCCCCGCCTCGCCCTTCACGCCCAAATCGCCCGTAACCAGCAAAGCCTGTCCGTCGGAAACGACGCGCAAGACGCAGCTTCGGTCATTGTCTTCGCCGCCCGGGTTTTCAGACGACCTCAATAACTCGAAATCTACGCCGTCCCATTGCCATTGCGCTTCGGCGCAAAATTTTGCATTCGGATAAAACTCAGGCTGCCCCGCCAGCGTTTCGCCGATTTCAATATCGGAAACAGCATCCAAACCGCCGTCGTGGTCGCTGTCGTGATGCGACAGAATCAGCGTGTCCAAACGGCGCACGCCCATGGCGTTCAGGCTTGGCACGATACCCGTTTGCGCCGCCTGCGCCGTACCCGTGTCAAACAGCAGGTTGCGGTTGCGCGTCTGTACCAACACTGATAAACCCTGTCCCGCATCCATTACAGTAATCCGCGCCAACCCGTCGTCCAAACGGTCGGGGCGGTAAAACACAAATCCAGCCAACACCAAACACGCCCAAGGCCGCAGTCCCAGACCGCGCGGCAAAAGCCACAGTAAAGCCGCTGCAAAAGTCAAAACCAACAGCGGTACAGGCGCGGCGGCCACGGCAAATTCAGGCGACACCTCCGCCAGCCAAACCAAGCCGCGCAAAGTGTATTCCGCCAAACCTGCCGCCGCCCATTGCAAAGGCGCGAACGGCAACACCGACCCCAGCAGCGCCAACGGCGTCAGCACCCAAGAAAACCAAGGAATCATCGCCGCATTGACCAAAGGGCTGATGATGGGCAAGGACGCAAAAATATAGCCCAACAATACCACCGACAACACCGTCGCCGCCCATTGTCCGCGTACAGCCAAACGCCAGCCGCGTTCTTTCAGACGACCTGCCGAAGCCCAAATCAAGGCGGCAACCAAGCCGAACGACAGCCAAGTGCCGACACCCAAAACCGCCAATGGATCAAGCAGCAACACCACTGCTAAAGCCTGCCACCACGCCGCCCAACCCGAAGACAGACTGCCGCGCCACCAAGCCCAGGCAAACGCCGCCAACATCAAAACGCTGCGCTGCGTCGGCACTGAAAGCCCGCCAGCAGCGCATAAAACAAAGCCCCTGCCGCGCCGCCTGCCAAAATCCACACGCGCGGTTTTGCCGGTATCCAAGGCAGTCGTCTGAAAATCAGTTTGACCAGCCACCCCGCCAACACCGCCACCATCGTAACGTGCAGCCCCGAAATACTGACCAAGTGCGTCAAACCCAAAGGTCGGAACGCCTGCCACAGTTCGGGTCTCAACGCCGATTGTTCGCCTATGCTCAAAGCCCGCATCAGACCGATACCGTCCGAAAAATCCGGACTGTCCGCCCCAACAGCCTGCCAACGGCGGCTGACCGCATCGCGCCACACCGCCAAGCCGATACCGCCGCCCTCGCGAACCAAGCTCCTGCCTTTACCCAGCGTACCCGCGCCATCCAAACCGTTTGCCAACGCCCAAGCCTCGCGGTTCAGCCCGCGCAGGTTCACTTCGCCGATAACCGGCTTGAGCCGTGCCGACACTTTCCAGCGGCTGCCCACCGCCCAATCGCGTTTCTGATAATCCGACAGCAATAAATCAAATTGCCGCCCATCCTCTGTCCACGCCTTCGCCGCAAACTGCACCCGCCGCCCGTCGCCGCGCGGCATATCTGCGACTTCAACCATCAACACCGACTCCGAAGACCCGTTCAGCGGCCATTGCGCCGACAAAGCCGCTTCCGTCCGAAACACGCCGTAAGCCGCGCCGAGCAGGACGCACAGCATCATTCCCGCCACCGCAAACCGCCGCGAAGCCGCCAGCAAAACCAATGCCGCCGCCAGCCACGCAGCCCAATGCGGTACGGACGACAAAGCGAACGAGGCGATGACGCCGACGACCCAAAACGGCAATCCATAATATTTCAGCAAAACTGTTTCCCTTTTTATTATTAGCTTTGAAATTAGGTGGAGATAATAATTGAATTTCCTATAAACGTCATGAAAAAGGTCGTCTGAAAACCTAAACTATGGCTTTCAGACGACCTTTACTATTTTAAATAATCAGACCAAACACGCTTTACGGAGCGGTTTGCTCCAACTCAAGCGCGGCGGCAAGCAGCGACAGGCGAGCCATTACGCCGTAAACGTAGAGGCGGTTGTGTTCGTTGTCCACATCGCAATCTTTTTCAGAGCGTGGCATGCCGAGCGAATCCCATTCTTCGAATACGCGCTTGCAGGCTTCGGGGGCTTCTTGGGAATTGTCGCCGCTGCCGGTGGGGATGCTGTTGGACAGTGGGACGAACACCATGCCGCCGGCGTTGAGGTTTTCGTCCGCGCCGCGTCCTTCGTGTACGCGGAAGAAGCCACCGATAACGAAACGGTCCATCATATAAACGACGGGTTCGCACACGGCGCCGTTCATGGTTTCATAGGTATAAATGCCTTCTTGGACAATCACTTCGCTGACTTCCAAGCCTTCTTTCACCTTCGCCATTTTGTTGCGGTTTTTGCGGTTCAACCCGCGCACTTCGTCAGCGGATTTGACGCTCATCACGCCCATGCCGTAAGTACCTGCGTCGGCTTTGACAATCACGAAAGGCTGGTCGGTAATGCCCAATTCGTCGTATTTGGCTTGAATTCTCGCCAGCACGCGCTCTACCGCTTCCGCCAACGCGTCTTCGCCTTCGCGTTCTTGGAAGTCCAAACCGCCGATTTTTTCGAAATACGGGTTAATCTGCCATTCGTCGATGTCAATCAGCTTGGCAAATTCGGCGGCGACTTGATTGTATGCGCTGAAATGTTCTGTTTTACGGCGCGTCGTCCAACCGCCGTGCAGCGGAGGCAATACGGTTTGGCTGATGCCTTTGAGAATGTCGGGAACACCCGCGGACAAGTCGTTGTTCAACAAGACTACGCAAGGCGAGAAGCCGTCGGCAAGATGGACGCGCTCGCGGGTACGCAATAAAGGTTCCAGCAGGATTTTATCGCCCAGCGCGGTTTCAAACTCGGTCAGCTCGGTAACTTCCGGATTCAGGCTGCCCAAACGGACTTCATACCCTGCCGAACGCAAAATCTCGCTGAGTGCGTAAACGTTTTGCAGGTAAAACGTGTTGCGGGTATGGTTTTCGGGAATAATCAATACGGATTTTGCCGTTTCGCAAGCACGCTGAACCGCATCTTGCGCCGCGACTGCCGCCAGCGGGATGAAATTCGGATTCAGATTGTTGAAACCGCCGGGAAACAGGTTCATATCAATAGACGAAATTTTGTAACCGGCATTACGGATGTCGACCGAACCGTAAAACGGCGGGCGGTGCGCGTTCCATTGCGAACGGAACCATGCTTCGATTTTGGCGTGGTTGCACAAGATTTTCGCTTCAAACGCCTGAAGTTGCGACAGATGTTCGGCAGCCATAACCGGTAATTTCATTCTCTATACCTCTGTTGTCGGATGTGGGATACGGATGGAAATGATAGTGCTTTTTTAGGCGGTACGACAAGCATTGTTTCAAATAAAATACCTCTTTTTGTCAACAATTCTACAATTTGTCTAATTTTTGAAAGTTATTTTTAGATTTTTACGGGGAAATGTAGAAATTAGACAAATTTCTATTGCGCTACCCCTGCAAAAAGCCTAAAATCCGCCCATCAAAACAAACCATCTACTCCTATTATTAATAAGCAAAGATAACCCATCATGAGCGCACAAACCCTCTACGACAAACTCTGGAACAGCCACGTCGTCCGCGAAGAAGAAGACGGCACTGTCCTGCTCTACATCGACCGCCATTTAGTGCACGAAGTCACCAGCCCGCAAGCGTTTGAAGGCCTGAAAATGGCGGGACGCAAGCTGTGGCGTATCGACAGCGTCGTCTCCACCGCCGACCACAACACCCCGACCGGCGATTGGGACAAAGGCATCCAAGACCCGATTTCCAAGCTTCAAGTCGATACTTTGGACAAAAATATCAAAGAGTTCGGCGCACTCGCCTACTTCCCGTTCATGGATAAAGGTCAAGGCATCGTTCATGTTATGGGGCCGGAACAAGGCGCAACCCTGCCCGGCATGACCGTCGTCTGCGGCGACTCGCACACCTCTACCCACGGCGCGTTCGGCGCGCTGGCACACGGTATCGGCACTTCCGAAGTCGAACATACTATGGCAACCCAGTGTATTACCGCGAAAAAATCCAAATCCATGCTGATTGCCGTTGAAGGTCGTCTGAAACCGGGCGTTACCGCCAAAGACGTCGCCCTCTACATCATCGGACAAATCGGCACGGCAGGCGGCACGGGCTATGCCATCGAGTTCGGCGGCGAAGCCATCCGCAGCCTCTCTATGGAAGGCCGCATGACCCTGTGCAACATGGCGATTGAAGCAGGTGCGCGCTCCGGCATGGTTGCCGTCGATCAAACCACCATCGACTATGTCAAAGACAAACCCTTCGCACCCAAAGGCGAAGCATGGGACAAAGCCGTCGAATACTGGCGCACGCTGGTTTCCGACGAGGGCGCGGTATTCGACAAAGAATACCGTTTCAAAGCCGAAGACATCGAACCGCAAGTAACATGGGGTACATCGCCCGAAATGGTTTTGGACATCAGCGGCAAAGTACCGAATCCTGCCGAAGAAACCGATCCCGTCAAACGCAGCGGCATGGAACGCGCGCTCGAATACATGGGCTTGGAAGCCGGTACGCCGCTGAACGAAATCCCCGTCGACATCGTATTCATCGGCTCCTGCACCAACAGCCGCATCGAAGATTTGCGCGAAGCCGCCGCCGTCGCCAAAGGCCGTAAAAAAGCCGACAACGTACAGCGCGTGTTAATCGTTCCCGGTTCCGGTCTGGTTAAACGGCAGGCGGAACAGGAAGGCTTGGACAAAATCTTCATCGACGCCGGTTTCGAATGGCGCGAACCAGGCTGCTCAATGTGCCTCGCCATGAACGCCGACCGCCTCACTCCGGGCCAACGCTGCGCCTCCACTTCCAACCGCAACTTCGAAGGCCGCCAAGGCAACGGCGGGCGCACACATTTGGTCAGCCCCGCTATGGCTGCCGCTGCCGCGGTAGAGGGTAAATTTACCGATATCCGCGGCTTGTGAAATTGATTTAATACTGTTTACATCTTAAACATCAAAATTTCGAATCAGTCGGCCTATTGCCTTTTATCCGGATGCAGCATATTATTAACAACGCAGCAAAACATACTGTACTTTTTGATTGATTGATTAATTTAGGAGCTTCAAATGAAAAAATTCGCACTTATTGCTTTGACCGCTATGACCCTGCTGTCAGCGTGCAACACCGTTTCCGGTGTAGGTAAAGATGTCAGCGCCGCCGGATCTGCCGTCAGCGGTTCTGCCGAGTCTGTAAAAAGCTACTAATTGAACATTGACCACCCGTAAGGAACTATGATTATGAAAAAATTCGCACTTATTGCCTTGACCGCTATAACCCTTTTGTCAGCATGCAACACTATTTCCGGTATGGGCAAAGATGTCAAAGCTGCCGGCACTGCCGTTAGTGATACCGCTGAAAAAGACAAAACTTACTAAATTGTCTTGATTCAATCCCAAATGCCCCGTATGACGGGGCATTTTGTAATCATCCGACAAACAGAAAAGTACAGAACATGAAAGCCTTTACCAAAATCACCGCCATCGTCGCCCCACTCGACCGCAGCAACGTCGATACCGACGCCATCATCCCCAAACAGTTTTTAAAATCCATCAAACGAAGCGGCTTCGGTCCCAATGCCTTTGACGAATGGCGTTACCTCGACCACGGCGAACCGGGCATGGACAACAGCAAACGCCCGCTGAACCCCGATTTCTCGCTGAACCGGTCGCGTTACCAAGGCGCGCAAATCCTACTGACGCGCAAAAACTTCGGCTGCGGCTCCTCGCGCGAACACGCCCCTTGGGCATTGGACGACTACGGTTTCCGCGCCGTCATCGCCCCCAGCTTCGCCGACATCTTCTTCAACAACTGCTACAAAAACGGCCTCCTGCCCATCGTATTGACCGAAGAACAAGTCGACCAACTTTTCAAAGAAGTCGAAGCAAACGAAGGCTATCAGCTCTCCATCGACCTTGCCGAACAAACCCTGACCACACCAAGCGGCGAGACATTTAAATTCGACATTACCGAACACCGCAAACACTGCCTTTTAAACGGTTTGGATGAAATCGGCCTGACCCTGCAACACGCCGAAGAAATCCGCGATTTCGAAGAAAAACGCCGCCAAAGCCAGCCTTGGCTGTTTAACGGTTGATACACAAAAAGGTCGTCTGAAAACGAGCGTAGCGAGTTTCGCTAAAACGGAAAAACAGTTTTCAGACGACCTTTTTTCATCTCTTCCTTCAAAACATGATTACCGACACCCTCACCAACGCCACCCGCTACGCCGCACTGCACCCCGACTTCGCCGACGCCGTCCGGCTGTTGCAAACGCTGGATTTCGCCGCCCTGCCCGACGGACAAGTGCCGTGCGCAAACCCAAACATCCGCCTCTTTATCGGCAGCGAACTGATGAGGAGCAAAGCCGATGCCAAGCCGGAAGCGCATTTGAAACATATCGACATCCAAGCCCCCATCAGCGGGGAAGAAACCTACGGCTGGATAGACAGAGGTCGTCTGAAAAACGGTTTGGGCTACGACGAAAAGCGCGACATCGAATTTTTCGACTGCGAACCGGAAACTTGGCTCACGCTCCAACCGGGCGAGTTCGCCCTCTTCTTTCCCAACGACGCGCACGCCCCATTGGTGGGCGAAGAAAAGTCCATACGCAAAGCCGTATTTAAAATCCGTATCGAAGCAGAACGCTACTGATTTCCTTCAATCCTTCGGAAATACTGTAAAACTCGGCTATATCGCCCATCGCGTTCCCAACGAATCCGCCTGCATGATTTCCACGCAGCTTTCTCGATGCCGCAATGGTACAATCAGCCTCGTTCAAGCAAACCGACCTGCAAACAGACACAAAAGGTCGTCTGAAAACACCATCCTAAAAAATGGAAAACGCTTCGCCGTTTTCAGACGACCTTCCCTTTTCCAAACCCTCATAAGGATTTTGCCATGACCAAACATATCGCCATCCTCCGAGGCGACGGCATCGGTCCCGAAATCGTCGCCGAAACCGTCCGCGTACTCGACAAACTCATCGCCCAAGGCTTGGACGCCGGCTACGAATACGCCCCATTAGGCGGCGAAGCCTACGACGAATACGGCCATCCCTATCCCGAATTCACGCAAAACCTCTGCCGCAAAGCCGATGCCGTCCTGCTCGGCGCGGTCGGCAGCCCGCAATACGACAACCTTGACCGCCCGCTGCGCCCCGAACGCGGCCTATTGGCCATCCGCAAAGACCTGAACCTGTTTGCCAACCTGCGCCCCGCCATCCTCTATCCCGAGCTTGCCAACGCCTCCACGCTAAAACCCGAAATCGTCGCAGGCCTCGACATCCTCATCGTGCGCGAACTCACCGGCGACATCTACTTCGGCGAACCGCGCGGCATCCGCGTTTTGGAAAACGGCGAACGCGAAGGCTACAACACCATGAAATACAGCGAAAGCGAAATCCGCCGAATCGCCCACGTCGCCTTCCAATCCGCCCAAAAACGCAGCAAAAAAGTCTGCTCCGTCGGCAAAGCCAACGTCTTGGAAACCACCGAACTCTGGCGCGAAATCTTTGAAGAAATCGGCAAACAATACCCCGACGTCGAACTCTCCCACATGTATGTGGACAACGCCGCCATGCAACTCGTGCGCGCGCCCAAACAATTCGACGTCATCGCCACCGGCAATATCTTCGGCGACATCCTCTCCGACGAAGCCTCCATGCTAACCGGATCCATCGGTATGCTGCCCTCCGCCTCGCTGGACGATAACGGCAAAGGCCTGTACGAACCGTCACACGGCTCCGCACCCGACATCGCCGGACAAAACAAAGCCAACCCACTTGCCACCATCCTCTCGCTCGCCATGCTGCTGCGTTACAGCCTGAACGACGAAGCCCGCGCGCAACAAGTTGAAAGCGCCGTCCAAAAAGTGCTGCAACAAGGCTTGCGCACCGGCGATATTTACGAAGAAGGCACAAAACTCGTTTCCTGCTCCGAAATGGGCGACGCGGTACTCGCCGCTTTGTAAAAGGTCGTCTGAAAACGAGAGTATGTTTTAAGCAAAATGCGCGGAAAACTCCGCGCATTTTTTCAGACGATTTTTAGAGCTTTTTGAGGCCTTATCGAGAATGGTGCGGGACAGGTTATATAGTGGATTAAATTTAAATCAGGACAAGGCGACGAAGCCGCAGACAGTACAGATAGTACGGTACCGATTCACTTGGTGCTTCAGCACCTTAGAGAATCGTTCTCTTTGAGCTAAGGTAAGGCAAGGCAACGCCGTACTGGTTTAAAGTTAATCCACTATAGTCTCATTTCCTCTTCTGCCTCCGCCGGCCTGATAACCCAAAACAAAGCAAAAAACAGTAAAAGGTCGTCTGAAACCCTTTTCAAACGACCTTTGCTATTGAAATATGGCATAATCAAAAACATCAAAATTATCTGACAAGGAATCCCTATCGTGAGTATTTCCCTGCCCCAATACCTGCTTTACCTGCAATATATGCTTGCGGGTGTAGCGATGACTGCCGTTTTCGGCGCGGTGTATCTGCGTATTACGCCTGCGGAAGAGTTGCGGCTGATTAAAAACGGCAACCTTGCCTGCGCCTTGTCGTTCGGCGGCGCGCTGGTCGGATTTTGTCTGACGCTCGCGTCCAGCATTGCCCACAGCGTCAGTTTCGTCGATTTTATCCTGTGGGCCCTTGCCGCGGCAGTGATTCAGATTTTGGTGTATTTTGCCGCCACGATGATGATTAAAGGCGCAACGGAAGAACTTATCGGCAACAACGTCGCCGTCGGCGCGCTGTTTGGCGCGGTGTCCGTGTCCATAGGTATCTTGAATGCCGCTTGTTTGACCTGATTTTTATAAACAGTTTGCAAAATTTACGGCTGGCCGCATTTCCTCCCCGCTCCGTATTCTCCCATTCTTCAAAATAAGGAACCGCAATGTTCAACTTTATCAAGAAACAGTTTATCGACGTCATCCAATGGCCGAATCCCGACGACAGCCTGCTGATGTGGCGTTTCCCGATTGCCGACGAGGAAATCCAAAACGGCGCGAGCCTGACCGTGCGCGAGGCGCAGATGGCGATGTTTGTTGACGAGGGCGTAACCGCCGACGTGTTCGGACCGGGGCGTTACACGCTCAACACACAAACGCTGCCGCTGCTGACCAACCTGAAAAACTGGGACAAACTCTTTGAATCCCCGTTTAAATCCGACGTTTACTTTTTCAATACCAAACAACAGCTTGCTCGGAAATGGGGGACGTCGCAACCCGTTACCGTGCGCGATGCCGAGTTCGGCGCGGTGCAGTTGCGCTCGTTCGGCATGTACGCCTACCGCATCAGCGATCCGGCAAAATTCTTCAAAGAAGTCAGCGGCGTAGCGGCGGAATACAGCGGCGTCGAGTTGGAAACCCAGTTGCGCAATATCGCCGTTACCCAACTTGCGGCGGCGTTCGGTAGCTCAGGCATTCCGTTTCTAGATATGGCGGCAAACCAAGTTTTGCTGTCGCAAAAAATCGGCGAATTGCTCGGCGCGGAATTTGCCAAACTCGGCTTGACGCTGGAAAACTTCACCGTTGAAAGCATCACTCTGCCTGCCGCCATCCAAGAAGCCTTGGATAAGAAAATTTCCATGGGCGTCATCGGCGACTTGGGACGCTACACCCAATACCAAACCGCCGAATCCATCCCGCTCGCCGCGCAAAACGAAGGCGGACTTGCCGGAATCGGCGCAGGCTTGGGCGTGGGCGCAGGCGTCGGTCAGGCAATGGCAGGCGCGATGGCGGGCATGATGCAGCCGGCGGCACAACCAGCGCAAAACGTTCAGACGACCTCTGAAGACCCGCAGGCAAAATTGGCGAAACTCAAATCTTTGCTGGACGGCGGTTTGATTTCTCAAGAGGATTACGATAAAGCCAAAGCGGAAGTGTTGAAGCAGTTGATCGGCTGATATTAAGAAGGTCGTCTGAAAACAGATTGCGGGTTTTCAGACGGCCTGTCGGTGGTTTTGAAAATTCGTTTTTACATCAAAACTCAGTGTCGTCATTCCCGCGCAGGTGGGAATCCATCGTCAAACTTAAGAAACCCTGATTTGAAAAACCGTTTCTGAATCTCCAAAATGGATTCCTACCTGCGCGGGAATGACGACACGGTAAGTGTTTATTCAAATCTGCTGTAAAAAAGGTCGTCTGAAACCTTCCTCTCCACTCGAAAAAGCAAACATGTCAAACACCCCCTTCTTCAAAACCGACTGCCCGAGCTGCGGTGCGCCTGTCGAAGCGCATTCCGCTTCAGCCGTTACGCTGGTGTGCGGCTACTGCAACAGCATGCTGGTGCGGCAGGATGACGGCATCGTCGATTCCGGCCGCGATTCCGCATTGCTGGAAGATTTCAGCCCGCTGCAAATCGGCACGGCCGGCACATTCGTTACGCAACGCTTCACCCTGGTCGGACGGCTTCAGGTGCAATACGAAGACGGCGCATGGAACGAATGGTACACGCTGTTTGACGACGGCAGGACGGGCTGGCTTTCGGAAGCAGGCGATTTGTATGTGATGACCATGCCCGTCGAAACCGACAACCCGCCGCGCTTTGAGGACATTCGGGCGGGATTTAGCGAACTGACTTTCCAAAACAAACGCTATGTCGCCTCAGACGTGCGCCACATCAGCTTGAAACGCGCTGCCGCGCAGGGCGAGCTGCCGTTTGTTTTGAACGGAGACCGTCAGAACAAAGTCGCCGACTGGCGTTGCGAAGACCTTTTCATCACGCTCGATTACAGCGGCGACACCCCCGAAACCTTCTTCGGCCGCATGGTGAACTTGGATGATTTGAAGCTGGAAAACACCCGCAGCGAAGACGAAATCAAAGAAAGCGCAGGCCGTCTGAAAGGCAGTATTTCCTCAGAAAACTGTCCCAACTGCGGCTCGTCCGTCCACTGGGTCAACGGCCTCACCTCCCATCTCAACTGCCCAAGCTGCGGCAGCGAATTGGCAATCGGCAAAGACAAAGCCGAACTCATTACCGCCAACGCCATGCGCACGTCGCAGCAAAGCCTGTTTACCCTGCCCGTCGGCAGACAAGGTCGTCTGAAAAACCGCGAATTTTACGTTATGGGCGCAGTCAGATACGCCGAAACCGACGCACAGGAAACATTCGACAACCTGTTTAACGGCGCCAACCGCGTGCTCACGCCCGAAGGCCAATGGTCGGAATATCTGCTTTACAACCCGACGCAAGGTTTCCTGTGGCTGGTCGAATCCGATGACGGCTGGAGCCTTTCCCAAACCCAAAATACATGGCCGCGCCTCGACCGCAACCGCCAACCGCAAGGCTGCGGCAAACTTTACGACTACGGCGGCAGGGTCGAAGTCGCGGCCGGCGCGTTCTACTGGCGCATCCGAAGGGGCGATTTGAACTATTACAGCGACTACCGTGACGGACAAAACCGCAAACTTTCTGCCGAATTGAACACGCACGAAATGGCATGGAGCAAAAGCGTGCCAATTGATTACAGCGAAGTTGCCGAGTCATTTAGCCTGAGCAGCCGCGCACCGCATTACACCGCAAAAATGGCGGCAGACGGTATTGATAAATCACTGAGAATCGTAATGACCGCCATTTTGGTTGTCGTCAACCTCCCTGCTCTGATAATCAGCGACAATCCTGCCACCCCCTCCGTCATCTTCATAGGAGCCTGGTTAATGTGGACTATGGGCAAAAAAGACGAGGACGAGGATTAAACCATGTCGAGAACCACTTACATCATTTTCAGCACCATCATCATCGTCATCTCCATGATCATCAGCTACGGTTCTTCCGATTCCGAAGGTTCGCGTATGCACTCCGGCGGCTATTACGGCGGCGGTTATTACGGCGGTAGCGGTTATTCCGGAGGCCATAAATGACCCATATCCCCGGCAACCACGGTCTTTTAGATTTATATGGCTGTGATGAAGCTGTCTTAAAAAACGAGGGTCGTCTGAAAACCGCCCTCAAAGCCGCCGCCCAATCCGCAGAAGCCACTATCCTCGCCGAGCATTTCCACACCTTCGGCGGGGCAGGCGGCATTACCGGCGTGTTACTGCTCGCCGAATCCCACATCAGCATCCACACTTGGCCGGAACACCGCTTCGCCGCCATAGACGCATTTATCTGCGGCGGCATGAAGTTGGAAAGAGTAAAGGAAGTATTGTGCAGGAACTTGGCGGCGGAACGTGCGGTTTGGACGGTAGCGCAACGTGGCGAAGGAATATTGGACGATACGCAGCCGCCAGTAGAACAACAAAACCTGTAAAGGTCGTCTGAAACCGTCTTGATGTTTCAGACGACCTGTCAGAACCCTAAACCGACATCCAACCCCATGCCGACACGCCGTCAATTCCTCAGTTACACCGCCGCGCTTGCCGCCGCTTCCTCTTTCTCTTGGCTGACTTACAACCGCCTCAACCGCAAACCGCCGGTTTCCGTCAACCGCGTCGGGCTGCCGTTGGGGCATTTGTTGCGCGACGGGAAATTGCTCAGCTCGCCGACTCGACGTTACGAATGCAATACGCTGATACTCGGCGGCGGCGCGGCGGGTTTGGGGGCGTTGTGGTATTTGGCGAAACACGGTCATCGTGATGTATTGCTGGCGGAAGGGTTCGAGCGCAACGGCAACAATGCCGCCTACGCCGCTTCAGACGGCCTGCAAGCGCCGAGTGGTGCGCATTATCTTGCGTTGCCGTCGAAAGAGAGTGCGTATGTGCGCGAGATGCTGGCGGATTTTGGTATTTTGCAATCGGACGGCAGTTTCAGGGAAACCGATTTGGTTTACGCGCCCGAGTCGCGCCTTTTGTATCAGGATAAATGGCAGGAACACCTGTTGCCGAAAGAAGATGCTGATTCCAAACGCTTTTTTGATTTAATCGGTCGTCTGAAACAGGCTTACGGCAGCGACGGCAAAAAGATTTTCGCCATTCCGATAGCCCTGTCATCGGCGGACGAAACGTGGCGCAAACTTGATAAACTGACGTTCAAACAATGGCTTGCGCAAGAGGGCTATTCCTCGCCCGAACTTTTGTGGTATCTCGATTACTGCTGCCGCGACGATTATGGGCAGGGCATAGCGCAAGTATCCGCCTTTGCCGGACTGCATTACTTCGCCGCCCGCAACAGCGCGGAAACTGTCCTGACCTGGCCCGAAGGTTTGGCGCACCTTTCCGAAAACCTGCGCCGCCATGCCGGTTTGCAGGAAGGTTGGCAATGGTCGTTTGAAAACCGCATCCACTTCGACAAACCCGCTTCCGTCAACGCATCTGCCGTCAAAATCAAGCCTCTTTCAGACGACCGTATCGAAGTTTGGCTGCGCGACAATTCAAGCGGCGAAACTGTTGCCCTGACTGCGCAACACGTTATCTCCGCCATGCCGCTGATGGTTGCTGCCCGCATCGTCGAAAATCCCGCGCAATACGCTTTGAACATTCCCGAATACGCGCCGTGGTTGGTCGCCAATTTTGAGCTGCACAGCTTCCCGAAAGAAAAAAACAACAGCGAAACCGCGTGGGATAACGTCATCTACGGCACTCAAGGACTCGGCTACGTCGTTGCCACCAACCAGCTCATCCGCGTCGCCCGCCCCGAACGTACCATCTTCACCGCCTATGCCGCACTCAACCACGACACCCCGCAAGCCGTCCGCCGCCAACTGCTCGACGCCTCCGACGAAGCACTGCGCGACTTCGCCGCCAAAGACTTGATCGCCGCCTACGGAGAAGGCTTCTGGCAACACGTTTCCCACGTTGATGTTACGGTGCGCGGACACGGCATGAGCGTACCGAAAGTGGGTTATCTGAACGACGAATCTTTGTTAAAAATCAGAAACCGAGCGTCAGGATTGCTGTTTGCCCACAGCGATTTGAGCGGATATTCGGTATTTGAAGAAGCTTTGTATTGGGGCGTGGAAGCGGCGAGGAAGGTGTTGGAACGGGGCTGACTGCCGCAAAAAAGGTCGTCTGAAAAAACAAAGATAAAAGGTTTGAAATCCAATACAGGAAGCCCGATAGCCCTTTCAACCCGTTTTCACTATAATCCCTATTTTCCCGCCCCACTCCCGCGCCATGCCCAAAGCCACCTTTTACACCCACGCCGCCGATCCCGCCGCCTTCGCCTGCCGCCTGATTGCGCGCGCCATACGCGACGGCGGACAAATATTGGTGTGGTCGGATTCTGCCGAGACAATCCGCCGCCTCGACCGCGACCTTTGGCAGCAAATCCCTGAAAGTTTCATTCCGCACGAAATTTGGCAACCCGACCAACCCATGTCGTCTGAAATACCCGTATGGCTCGCGTTCGGCGATACTTTGCCCACCGTCCCTGAAAACGCTACCATCCTCAATCTCTCGCCCGACTTTTGGAACGAAGCCCCTGTCATTCCCGCCCGCGTACTCGAAATCGTAGGCAGCAGTTTGGAAGCACTCGCTGACGCCCGCGAACGCTTCAGCGCATACAAAAAAAGCGGCTTTACCATCGAACACCACAATATGACCGGAAAAGCCTGAAAACGAAGGTCGTCTGAAAACAGCTTTACAATTCAAGCCAAAAATTTAAACAGCTTTGATTCCTTTTGAATCAAACTGGGCTATAATCCCGACTTTCTTTTACTGACCCTTTTAAAAGACGAAAACACCATGAACAAAACTTTCAAATTCAGCGCATTGGCAATCGCCGCCGCATTGGCACTGACCGCCTGCGACAAAAAAGACGCCAATACACCTGCGGCTGGCTCTGCTCCCGCATCCGCAGCTTCTGCCGCAACAGACGCATCTTCTATCGGTACACCGGCCCAACAAGCCAGCTACGCAATGGGTATGGACATCGGCAGATCTTTAAAACAAATGAAAGATCAAGGTGCGGAAATTGATATGAAAGTCTTCATCGAAGCCATGCAGGCTTCTTATGAAGGCAAAGAAAACAAAATGACCGAAGCCCAGGCGCAGGAAGTCATGATGAAATTCCTGACCGAACAACAAACCAAAGCCGCAGAAAAACTTCAAGCTGACGCCAAAGCCAACCTGGAAAAAGGCGAAGCGTTCCTCAAAGAAAATGCGACTAAAGAAGGCGTGAAAACCACCGCCTCCGGCCTGCAATACAAAATCACCAAAGAAGGGGACGGCAAACAGCCTAAGAAAGACGACATCGTCGTCGTTGAATACGAAGGCCGCCTGATTGACGGTACCGTCTTCGACAGCAGCAAAGCCAATGGTGGTCCTGTTACCTTCCCTGTCAGCCAAGTCATCCCCGGCTGGACCGAGGGTATCCAGCTTTTGAAAGAAGGCGGCGAAGCCACCTTCTATATCCCGTCCAAACTTGCCTACCGCGATCAGACAGTTCCCGGTGGGAAAATCGGTCCGAATTCCACTTTGGTATTCGACGTGAAGCTGGTTAAAATCGGCAAACCCGAAGACTTCCAACCTGCCCCCGGTCAAGTTGACATCAAAAAAGTCCAATAAGCCCGCGCTTTAACCCAATGCCCGAACACAATCCGTTTCGGGCATTTTTCATTACGAATCCACACCAACTGCCGTTATCTGTTCTCAGGCAGCAATGGTACGGTTTATCCGTTTCAGACGACCTTCGCAAATCCGATTCCCATCCGTATCATGCATAGCATTCCGATTTTATTTTGCTATACAATGGCTGCCTGAAAAACCCGAAAGCCCGACACCATGAAAAACATCGTTATCCTCATCTCCGGCCGCGGCAGCAATATGCAGGCCATCGTCAATGCCGCCATTCCAGACGCCCGCATCGCCGCCGTCCTCAGCAACAGCACAACCGCCGCCGGACTGGCTTGGGCAGCCGAACGCGGCATCGCCACCGAAAGCCTCAACCACAAAGACTTCCCCAGCCGCCTCGCTTTCGACCAAACCATGATGGAAAAAATCGACGTCTATCAACCCGATTTGGTCGTCCTCGCAGGCTTTATGCGCATCCTCACGCCCGAATTCTGCGCCCATTACCCAAACCGCCTGATCAACATCCACCCGTCCATCCTCCCCTCATTTACCGGCCTGCACACCCACGAACGCGCCCTGGAAGCCGGCTGCCGCGTCGCAGGTTGCACCATCCATTTTGTAACCCCCGAGCTGGACTGCGGTCCGATTATCTCGCAAGGCATCGTCCCGATCCTCGACGGCGACACGCCCGACGACATTGCCGCACGCGTCCTGACCGTCGAACACCGCCTTTTCCCGCAAGCCGTTGCCGATTTTGTCGCAGGTCGTCTGAAAATCGAAGGTAACCGCGTGTTCAACTCAGAACGCAACGCCGAAGGACAAACCCTCTTGGCTTAAAACCCTTAAAAGGCCGGATAAACTCCGGCCTTTTTTATAATGTTCTTTTGCATTTCTATAAATAATTATTCATATCCTAACAAACCAAACTTTATAATAGCTAATTTCACCGATTCGGAAACAACGTATTTTCACGACATCAGATATATAGAGATATGCCATGAAACCCTATCTTCGAGCTTTATCCCTAAACCTAACGATAGCTGCATTTGCATCACCCGTATTTATCTCTAGCGCTCATGCCGCCAACTTACCGCAATCCGTCTCCCTGCAATATGCCGGACACTACAACGGACTCACCCTGCCCGCGACCATGACCTTTACCCGCAACGGTAAAGGCTACAAAGTCGTCTCAACCATCAAAGTCCCGCTCTACCATATCCGTTTCGAATCCGGCGGCAGCATCAGCGGCAACACCATCCGCCCGAGTTACTATAAAGATGTCCGCGGCGGCAAAACCTATGCCGAAGCCAAATTCCGAGGCAATCAGGTTACCTACGGTAAAACAGGCGAGCTGCAAACCGAAACCGTCGGCGGCAACATCAGTGATTTATTCACGCTGGCATGGCAGCTTGCCGCCAACGATGCGAAACTGCCCGCCCGCCTGAGCATCACCAACGGCAAAAAAATCTATCCCGTCAGCGGTATGAGCAAAATCGGCAGCGGCAGCTATACCCTGAACGGCAAAGCCATACCCGTCGAAAAATACCGCGTACAACGCGGCGACGACACTGTAACCTATTCCTTCGCCACCTCCTTGGGCAACATCCCCGCCCAAATCAGCTATACCGACGACGGCAAAACCTACGATTTGAAACTGACTTCCGTCAGCATCAACGGCAAACCTGTCAAACCTTGAAGTCCTTAACTAAAAAGGTCCTTGAATTCGGATTTCAAGTGCAACACTAGGGTACAGGTCGTTGGAACAGGTCAAAAATAAAACACTTGGCGTTTCGCAGCCAAGTATTTTTCTTGGCCGATGGTTCAACTCATCTCGAACCCTGCGTATCTCCCGATTGCCGATGTTTCGGAAATCGGTCCGTTTGGGGAAATATTGCCGGATGAGTCCGTTGGTGTTTTCATTCAGCCCTTTCTCCCACGAATGGTAAGGGCGGCAAAAATAGGTTTCCGCCTTTAATGCTTTGGCTATTTTGGTATGTTGGCAGAACTCTTTGCCGTTAACCATGGTGGTGGTGTGGACTCCGACTTATGTTCCTTTAATGCCCTAACGGGCTGCCCGGGCAGTGTCTTCGGCTTTGAGGTTCTTCAATTTGCAGATGATGGTGCAGCGGGTAACACGTTCTACCAAGGTCAATAATGCGCTTTTTCTGATCTTTTCCGATGATGGTGTCGGTCTCCCAATCGCCGATGCGGATTTTTTGGTCGTTTCTATGCCGACACGGTTGGGCACTTTGCCTCTGGGCTTGTAGCGGATAAAGGTGTCGATGCGCCGAATCAGCTGCAAATCAGCTTATAGGGTTTTCGCCGGCGTTGTTTGGTCAGCCGGTTTTGTCGTTGGGCTTTCTCGGCGCCGTATTGCTGCCCTTGGGCGGAGTGGCGTTTTATTTCGCGGCTGATGGTTTTTTCGTGTCGGTTGAGCTGTTTGGTGATTTCGTCGATGTTGCAGTAGCGGGACAGGTATTGGATAGGGTATCGTTCGTCTTGGGTCAGCTATGTGTCGCCCATAGCAATATTTCTTACAGGAAAGTTACACTCAAATCCGAATCCGACACCCAAATAAAAACTTCGTCTGAAAACTCAAAATCCGGTTTTTCAGACGACCTATTCCTTCTCTACACCACCTATTTCCTCTTCTTCAGCAGCCTCAACGCGTTGCCCACTACGAACAGCGAGCTGAGGCTCATGCCCAATGCGGCGATCCAGGGTTTGACGTAACCCAAGACGGCGAGTGGGACGGCGATGATGTTGTATGCGCTTGCCCAGGCGAGGTTTTGACGGATGATTTCGCGTGTGCGGCGGGCTTGGGCGATGGTGGCGGGCAGGATGTTCAAGTCGTCGTTGAGCAAGACCAAATCGGCGCCGTCGCGGGCGACATCAGCGCCTGCTGCGACGGCGGCGGATACGTCGGCTTGGGCGAGGACGGGGGCGTCGTTAATGCCGTCGCCGACCATCAAAACTTTTCTGCCTTGTTTCTGCAATTCTTCAACATAGGCGAGCTTGTCTTCGGGCGCGGCTTCGGCGCGGTAGGTGTCCAAACCGAGTGCCTGCGCGACTTGTGCGACGGCATTTGTGCGGTCGCCGCTGAGTAGGTGGGTGCGGATGCCTTGTTGTTTGAGGGTGTCGAGCATGGCGGCGGCGCTGTCTTTGATTTGGTCTTCGAGCAGGAAGACGGCTTGGAAACCGCTTTGGTTGCCGAGGAATACCATGCTGCCTGCGTGTTCGATGTCGGCGGCTTCGTCAGGCAACACGCCGGCTATTCCCGCGACGAAATCGGCGCGTCCCAATGCCCAGACTTGGGTTTCGCCTTTATAGGTCATTTGCGCGCTGACGCCTTGTCCGATGCGGTTGACGCGTTGGGAAACTGTGTATTCGGGCGCAGGGGCGGGGTCGTCTGAAAGCGTGTGGTTCAAGATGGCGCGGGCGATGGGGTGTTCGGATTGATGTTCCAAGGCTTGTGCGGCGGCAAGCGCTTCTGCTGTTTTCAGACGACCTAAGTTGATGATTCGGCTGACGGAAAGCTGTCCTTTGGTCAGCGTACCGGTTTTGTCGAACACGACATCGTCGATTTGGGCGAGTGTTTCGAGGCTTTGTTTGCCGCTGATTAACACGCCTTCGTCGGCAAGCGCGCCTGTGGAGGCGGCAAGTGCGGTCGGCGTGGCAAGCGAAAGTGCGCAGGGGCAAGTGATAACGAGCAGCGCGACGGTAATCCACAAGGCGGTTTGCGCGTCAGCATACCATGTCCAGCCGATGAAGACGGGGATAGCAAGCAGCAATTCGCCGAACACGAAGCTGGAGGCGTATTTCTCAGCAAGCTCGGCGGCGCGCGGTTTTTGGGCGAGCGCGCGGTCGAGCAGTTTGACGATGTGCGACAGGCGCGTGTTGTTGCCGGTGCGGTCGGTTCGGATAACAAGCGGGCTGCCTGTATTGAGCGTGCCTGCGGTAACGTTTTCAGACGACCTTTTGACGACAGGCAGGCTCTCGCCCGTCAACATGGCTTCATCCACTTCGCTCTCGCCGGACAACACCGTGCCGTCCACAGGGATGACTTCGCCGGGTTTGACGACGATCACGTCGCCCGCCTGAAGCTGTACAACCGCCGCTTCTTCGATTTCCTCGCTGTCGGGATAAGACGGAAGGCGGTGGCAGAACGCGGGAACGAGTTTCACCAGCCGTTCCGCCGCATCCCCCGCCCGGCGCCTTGCGATTTGTTCCATAAACCGCCCGCCCAACAGGAAAAACAGCAGCATGGCGATGGATTCGAAATACATCCCCTGCCCTGCATTGACGGCAAGGCTGTAAATGCCCGCGACAAAAGTCATTACGACCGCAATCGCAATCGGCGTATCCATGCCGACGCGGCGGTTTTTCCAATCGCGCCACGCGCCGCGGTAAAACGGCAACGCGCTGTAAAACACGACGGGCAGCACCATCAAAAAGCCGCCCCAGTGCAGGATTTCCAAAAACAGCGGCTCGATATCGCCGCCGTAAAGATAAGTCGGCACGGCAAACATCATCGTCTGCATCATGCCCAAACCCGCCACCGCCAGCCTGACGATAAACTGTTTGCGCTCTTTCTGCGCCTGCGCCTCGACTTTTTGCGCATCGTAAGGCGCGGCGGTATAACCCGTTTTGCGGATTTTCAAAAGAATGTCCGACAGCGCGATTTTGCCCTCGTCCCACACCACGCGGCAGCGGTGCGTACTGTAATTCAAATCCACGCGCACCACGCCCGCCGTCCGCAAAAGCTGCTGCTCAATCAGCCACACGCACGCTGCGCAGGTAATACCGCCCAGCATCAACACCGCTTCGCGTTCATCCCCTTCCCCGACCTCGACAAAATCCGCCTGCACTTCGGGCAAATCGTACAATTTCAGTTGCGACAACACTTCCGGCGGCGGCAATTCGGATTTTTCCGCATCGGCGGTACGCTGTTTGTAATAATTGCCCAAACCTGCATCAATAATGCTCTGTGCCACCGCCTGACAACCCGCGCAGCAGGTTTCATGGTCTTCATTTTCGTAGCGGACGGTCAAATGGAGGTGTTCGGGGACTTCCAGACCGCAATGGAAACAGGTTCTTTCCGTTTGATTCATAATATGTGCCTGATGGTGTGCCGGCAGATGGTTTGCCGCTTGAAACTTGGATTTGAAATGTTTAAAAATGTAAACTTTATTAAAGTGTCGCTTTTCAGCAGATTTTTAAAAATATTTTACAAAACGTTTATTTTAAAACAATTTGCATATTTTTATTGCTTTTATTTATATTTTTCAATAATATAACCGCTCATCAACAGACGAACGGTTACGTTCTGATACCGCATATCGTGCGAATTTACCGATTATTTTAATGTAAAAATGGAACTTTTTTGAAAAAACGCACAACATTTTTGTTGACCGACTCAATTTGAAGCTGCATACTATGCGCATATTCCGTACAAACAGTGCGGTAAAAAATACAAAACATTACGCTTTTACACAAAAATTTCCATTAACTACTTACTCGGGAAAACATCATGATTGACCGCCTGCTACCTATTTTTGCCGTTATCGGCATCCTGTCCAGCGTCGCCTACCTGAGCTTGGCGGCATGGATGATTTACGAAAACGTTTTGAAAAAACGCCGCCTCCTCCCCCTCTAAGCGGGAAACCTTTTAAACGGCCGTTTGGAAATAAAGATAAACCCTCCCTGATTTATCTTTGTTTTCCAAACGGCCTTTATTTTTCAGACGACCTTTTGAAACACGCGGCGGCAAACGATGATCGAAATCGAAATTTGACCCGCCGCCCTTTCTATAGTGGATTAAAATAAAAATGAGACAAGGCGGCAACGCCCGCCGTGTACGGGTAGTACATAAGGGCGTTGGCAACGCCGTATCATTGCAATTTTAATCCACTATATACAGAAACAACGACAGTCAAAACACCTTGTTTTTATTCGGACTCAAAGTTTTCAGACGACCTCTTCCCGCCGTTTTCCAATGCCCGTTCAATCATCGCCTCGCGCAAAGCGTCCAAGCCCAGACTTTTCGCAACCGAAATATTCACGCCGACGGCGCGTCCCGAATTGTCCCGCAACACGCCCGCCCCGCGTACGCCTTCCGGCAGCAGGTCGATTTTGTTGTACACGACAAGCTGCGGCACTTCATGCGCACCGATTTCCTCCAAAACCACATTCACATCGTCTATCTGCCGCTCGAAATCGGGATTGGACGCATCGACAACGTGCAGCAGCACATCCGCCAAAGCCGTTTCCTCCAGCGTCGCCGAAAACGCCGACACCAGCTTGTGCGGCAAATCGCGGACGAAACCGACTGTATCCGTCAGAATCACGCCCGCCTCGTGCGACAGGAACAAACGCCGCGCCGTCGTATCCAGCGTGGCAAAAAGCTGGTCTTTCGCCAACACGTCCGCCTTGGTCAGACGGTTGAACAGGCTGGATTTGCCCGCGTTGGTGTAGCCGACGATGGCAAAGGTTTTCAGACGACCCTCCATCCGCGATTTGCGGCGCGTGGCACGTTGTTTTTTCACTTGCGCCAACTGTTTTTTCAACGCCGTGATTTTCTGCCCGATTAAGCGGCGGTCGGTTTCCAACTGCGTCTCGCCCGGCCCTTTCAAGCCGATACCGCCCTTCTGGCTCTGCAAATGCCCGTAGCCGCGCACCAGCCGCCCGCTCAAATGGTTCAACTGCGCCAGCTCCACCTGCAATTTACCCTCCTGCGATTGGGCGCGTTTGGCAAAAATCGCCAAAATCAGACCCACGCGGTCGAGGACGCGGCATTGCAGGATTTTTTCCAAATTGCGCTCCTGCGTCGGCGTCAATTCATGGTTGAACACCGCCAAGCCGATGTCGTGCAGCTTCACCGCCGCCGCCAGCTCCTCCGCCTTGCCCGTGCCGACGAAATAAGCCGTATGCGCCTTGTCGCGCTTGGCGGTTTCCCGCAACACCAGCTCGCCGCCCGCTGCCGCGACCAATTCCGCCGCCTCGTCCAAGGTCGTCTGAAAAGTCCGCTCGCGCACTTCGTTCGCGCCCGAATAATCCGCACTCAACATCACCCCGACCAGCATCACGCGTTCGGGTTGCTCCAAAGATTTGTCGACGGGGAAAATGTTGCGTTTGGACAAGGAAAATCCTTTCTTTTTCAAAGGGCTGAAAACCCGTTTTCCATCATGATTTCGCCTGGGATGCGGTTGCGGTGCATGGCGAAGCCCAAGTCCATCAATGCTTGGAACGTGTCTTTGACCATGGCGGGATTACCGCAGACCATAAAGCGCGTGTCCGCTTTGGTGAACTTGAATCCCGCGTATGTTTCGAGGCTGCCGTCTTTCAGCAGCTCGGGAATGCGCTTGCCGCTCAACGCGCCTTCGGTTTCCTCGCGCGTGGTAATGGGGACGAAGCGGAATTTGTGGAAATACTCGCCAATCAGCGGATGGTCTTTCAACGCTTCAACACGTCGTCTGAAAATCAGTTCATCGGCGAAAGAAACTGAGTGCGCCAAAATCAAGCGGTCGAAACGCTGCCAGATTTCGGGTTGCTCGATGATGGAGAGGAAAGGTGCGATGCCCGAACCGGTGCAGAGCATGACCAAGTCCTTGCCGTCGGGGAAGCGTTCGGGCAGGAGGAAGCCCGTAGCGGTTTTGTCGAGCAGTATGGTGTCGCCCTCTTTCATGGCGGCGAACCGCGCGGACATGGGGCCGCCTTCGATCAAAACGGCAAAATATTCAAGCGTGTCGGCGTATTCGGCGGACACGACGGAATACGCGCGCCAGATAAAGCCTTCGCCGTCGCGAAAACCGAGTCGCGAAAACTGCCCCGCCGAGAAGCGGTAGGATTCGGGGCGGCTGATGGCAAAAGTCATCAGTTTGGGCGTATGGTGTTTGATCCACAAGACTTTTTCTTCGGTAAACTTGGCTTCGGGCGAGGCTGCCATAATGGGATTCCTTGTGTGTGCGGGATGGGAAACGAGAGGTATTATACCCGTTCGCTTGACGAAAGGTCGTCTGAAAACCTGATTGCCCGGTTTTCAGACGACCTTAAAGCGGAACTATAGTGGATTAACTTTAAATCAGGACAAGGCGACGAAGCCGCAGACAGTACAGATAGTACGGTAAGGCGAGGCAACGCCGTACTGGTTTAAAGTTTAATCCACTATAAAACTCAAAATTTACGGCTGACGGCGCAGGCGCATGGTTTTGCCGTTTTGCTCCAAAATCAAATCATTGCCGTCAAAACGATAGTTCCACACGCTTTTCATGTTCAAGAAAGCCTCTTCCAGCTTCATGTCTTCACACAGCATCATCGTCGTGGCAATCGGACCAAAATCAATTTTACCCGCTCCGGCTTCCTGCGCTTGAAGCGTCAAATGATTGCAACCCATCTTGCCATGCGCCTTGGGCATTTTGCTCAAATCCAAAAAAGCCGTTCTGCCCGCCAAATCTTTTTCGGTGAATTTGTCGAAAGAAACCACAAACCATTTCGCTGCCAAAGCCGGCGTTGACGCTTGACGCGGTTCGGATGGTTTTTCAGACGACGTGACAGGCTGGGACGGCTGCGGTTTTTCAGCAGGCGAAGTACAGGCGGTCAGCATCATTGCGGTCATCAGGGAGGGGAGAAGGGTTTTCATGATTTTGCCTTTCTAACGTGGGGTTAGCTAAAAGGTCGTCTGAAACCGCTCTAGCAAAACCTGCCATGCACTTTTCAGACGACCTATTTGTCTTTACAGCGTCGTATCCAAGGCCTTGGAAATATCGTTCCAAATATCATCCGCGTCTTCAATACCGATGGAGAAGCGCAGCAGGCCGACTTTGATGCCCATTTCCATTTTCACATCATGCGGCACGCCACTGTGGGACTGGGAATAGCAATGGTTGATCAGACTTTCGACGCCGCCGAGGCTGGACGCCATTTTGACCAATTTCATGTTTTTAATCACGCTGTTTGCCGCTTCGCGCGTGTCGTTTTTGAGGTAAACCGTTACCACGCCGCCGATGCCTTTGGGCATTTGGGTTTTCGCCAGTTCGTAATGTTCGTGCGACGGCAGGCCGGGATAGAACACTTTTTCTACGGCGGGATGGGCTTCGAGGCGGCGGGCGATGTCGAGCGCGTTTTTGCAGTGCGCCTCCATACGCAAGGCGAGCGTTTTGATGCCGCGCAACACCAGCCAGCAGTCCATCGGGCCGGCAATCGCGCCGGTATGCACCATCATGTCGTGCAGCGGTTTCGCCAGTTCTTTGGTTTTGACAGCGACGATGCCCATCAATACGTCGGAGTGTCCGCAAAGGTATTTGGTGGCGGAGTGGAACACGATGTCGCAGCCCATCTCCAGCGGCTGTTGCAGATACGGCGTGGCGAAGGTGTTGTCGATGCCGACCAATGCACCGGCGGCGTGGGCTTTGGTGGCAAGTGCTTTGATGTCCACCAATCTCAATAGCGGATTGGACGGGGTCTCCAGCCAAACCAGTTTCACATTGTGCGCGGCAAGCAATTCGTCCAAGCGGTCGGGGTTGCCTAAATCGGCAAAGACGACGTTCACGCCCCATTCTTTATATACGTCAACCAACAAGTCATACGCGCCGCCGTAAATGTCGGCGACGGCAACGATGGTATCGCCCGGGCGCAGGAAGGTACGCCACACGGCATCAATGCCCGCCATACCGCTGGAAAAGGCAAAACCCGCCGCCCCGCGTTCCAAGTCGGCAACCGTGTCTTCCAAAACCTGACGGGTCGGATTGCTCAGGCGCGAATAGCGGTAGGGAACCTGCTCGCCGATTTCGTGCAGCGCGAACATACTGTTCTGATAAATCGGCGGCATCAGCGCGCGGTTGTGTTCGTCGCAATCGTAGCTGGAATGAATGGCTTTGGTGGCGAATTTCATCTCGGTTCAACCTTATAAAGATATGAATAATTCAGGATTTTATCACTATCCGAAAAATAGAAACAATCAATGCGGACACGGTTTGCAAGTGATATAATCTCGCATTTGCAAAACGGACGGCATGAATCCGTTTCCAAACGACACACATCCCAGCAATCCGACAATTAAGGACAAACAACGCATGAACGCCATTGCAGACGTGCAATCCAGCCGCGATTTACGCAATCTGCCGATTAACCAGGTTGGTATTAAAGACCTGCGCTTTCCGATTACTTTGAATACCGCCGAAGGCAGCCAATCCACCGTCGCCCGCCTGACCATGACGGTTTTCCTGCCCGCCGACCAAAAAGGCACGCATATGTCGCGCTTCGTGGCGTTGATGGAGCAACAAACCGAGGCTTTGGATTTCGACAGGCTGCACAAACTGACCGCCGAAATGGTTGCCCTTTTAAACTCTCATTCCGGCAAAATCAGCGTTTCCTTCCCTTTCTTCCGCAAAAAATCCGCCCCTGTTTCCGGCATCCAATCTCTGCTCGACTACGACGTTACCCTGACGGGCGAAATTGAAAACGGCGCATACAGCCACAATTTGAAAGTCATGGTACCCGTAACCTCGTTGTGCCCGTGCTCCAAAGAAATTTCCCAATACGGCGCGCACAACCAACGCTCGCACGTTACCGTCAGCCTGACCGCCAACGCCGAAGTCGGTATCGAGGAAATCATTGACTGCGTGGAAGCGCAGGCAAGCTGTCAGCTTTACGGCCTGCTCAAACGCCCCGATGAAAAATACGTTACCGAAAAAGCCTATGAAAACCCGAAATTCGTAGAAGACATGGTGCGCGACGTAGCCACCGCGCTGATTGCCGACGGACGCATCGAAAGCTTCATCGTCGAGAGCGAAAACTTCGAGTCGATACACAACCACTCGGCTTACGCTTATATTGCTTATCCTTAAACAAGCAAAAAAATCGGAAAGGTCGTCTGAAAACCGGAAAATCAGTTTTCAGACGACCTTTTGTGTCGTGGATTGACTTCATAGAACTTCATTTAGGACAAGTGTAACGTCCTTCTTATATTCAGTTTAAATCTTCTACCCGGTTGACTGAATTATCACAGTCGCCCCAACTCCCTTTGCAGGGCTTGGATGTTTTGCTGGCGGTCGAGCACCGTACTTTGCAGGCTGCTGATTTCCTGTTGGTTGATATGACCGCCTTTGGCTACGCGGGCTTGCGCCAGAGATTTTTGCGCTTCGCCCAATGCTTTACGCTCGTTGCTCAACTCTGTTTCCAAAATCGAACGGCGGCTAGTGCTGCCGGGCGACTTGGGCGCAGGCGTTGCTGCGACTTCAGGAGCCGGACGGATGGGCGCAGGTGCAGGATTTGCCTTAGCGGTATTTTTAGGTGCAGGTTTTGCGTTGCCGGCTCGTTTTGACGGAGCTTCGGCAGCAGGCTCGGGCATTTCTAAAGCGGGAGCATCGTAGCGCGTGCTGCTGTATTTGCCTATGGTCGGTAAATCTGCCGAATGGCAGTTTCCGGATGGGCGCGAAGTATAGACAACTTCGCCGTTGACTGTGCAGGTATAGATTTTAGAGGAAGCTTGTGTGCCTGATGCGGCGGCAAACATCAGCAATGAAGCTGCCAATGCGTGGAATGATTGTTTCATGGTAAGGTCGTAATGTGGAATAAGTAATTGTTCGATAGATATTGAATTCAGTTGTAATAGTATAACAATGCCAGCATATTCTCTCAAATAGGACGGCTGACTTTTTTAATTTCAAACCAAACCGTCTCATTCGTTATAGCGAAAATTGCCTCACTCGTTTTCAGACGACGTTTTTGCGGCTTTATCCGATTTTTTGGCGCGTGATTTGGCGTTTTTGCTCTTTGTCTCCTGCTCTTGCGCCTTTTCCCGCGATTTTTCTTTTGAACGCGCCTTCTTGGGCTTGGCCGCCTTTTCTTCGGTATCGCTGCTTAATTTGTTGATTTTCAGACGGTATGCACCGCCTTGGTGGCTGCTGATTTTGGGCAGATCCGCGCCTGTGCAGTTTCCAGATGGTTCCGATGTGTAGGTTTTGCTGTTACCGGAATGGCAGCTGAAGACGGCTGCTGCGGTGTGGAGGGATAAGCCCAAAATGAGGGAGGATGCGACGATAAGTGCCCCTTGCTTGATTCGTGAACGCATGTATTTTCCGTAGTTTGAGTTTTCAGACGACCTATTTTTGTTTTTATAGTGGATTAACTTTAAACCAGTGCGGCGTTGCCTCGCCTTAGCTCAAAGAGAACGATTCTCTAAGGTGCTGAAGCACCAAGTGAATCGGTTCCGTACTATCTGTACTGTCTGCGGCTTCGTCGCCTTGTCCTGATTTAAAGTTAATCCACTATATACAGTCCGACGGTCTGAAATGACCATGCCGAACTGTATTTTTTGGCGGCTTCTGAAGGCAAGTACGGAAACCCTCGCTGCGAAGTATTTATAGTTATGTAAATTCTGCGTCGATTTCCGTCAGGATTTGCTCCAGCTCTTCCTGCCACAAAAGCCAGTTTTCTTCTATTTGTGTTAATTTTACTTTAATTTCTGTTAATTGTGCGAGGGTTTGTTGTAATTTTGTTTTATTTTCGTCCGAATAGGCTTCTTCTTGTGCCAAAAATGTTTCACATGCCGTTTGAATTTCGGAAAGCTGTGCCATTTCTTTTTCGGCTTTGTCGATTTTCTGCTGTATCGGCTTGCCGCGTCGGGCTTTTTCTTGACGGATTTGTGCTTCGATACGCTTGGTGTCTTTGCGGTTTTGGCTTTGCGCGGAAGCGGCAGGTGCGGCGGTGGCGTTTTCCTGCGCCAACCTCCATTGACGATAATCGTTTAAATCGCCGTCAAAGTTTTTCAGACGACCTTTGTCAATCAGGAGGAAGCTGTCGGTAGTAGCTTCGAGCAGGCTGCGGTCGTGCGACACGACGATTAATGCGCCTTGAAAACTTTGCAACGCGAGCGTCAGAGCATGGCGCATATCCAAGTCCAAATGGTTGGTCGGCTCGTCAAGCAGCAGCAGATTTGGCTTTTGCCAGATGATCATGGCAAGGGCGAGACGGGCTTTTTCTCCGCCGGAAAACGGCTCGGTTTTCTGCAACGCCATGTCGCCGACAAAGTTGAAGCCGCCGAGGAAATTTCGGATTTCTTGTTCGCGTACTTCGGGAGAAAGCTGCTGAATATGCCAAACAGGGCTTTGGTCGGCGCGGATGGTGTCGAGCTGGTGCTGGGCAAAATAGCCGATATTGAGTTTTTCGGAACGGACGATGCTGCCGGAGAGCAAATCGATTTTGCCTGCCAAGGCTTTGATAAATGTAGATTTACCGCTGCCGTTGACACCCAATAGCCCGTAACGCGCACCGCTTTCCAGCGACAGAGTAATGTCGTGCAGGACGGTTTTGCCTTCGTAACCCAAATCAGCGTGTTCCAGCTTCAGCAAGGGATTGGGCAGATGGTCGGGATTGTAAAACTCGAAGGAAAACTCGCTGTCCAGATGCGCGGGAGCGATGCGCTCGAGCTTCGCCAATGCCTTCATGCGGCTTTGCGCTTGAACGGCTTTGGTGGCTTTGGCTTTGAAGCGGTCGATAAACGATTGCAGATGTTTGATTTGCGCCTGCTGTTTGACATAAGCAGCTTGTTGCTGCGCGAGACGCTGCGCACGTTCGGTTTGGTAAAAATCGTAATTGCCGCCGTATTGCGTGAGTTTTTGCTGCGACAATTCAATAGTTTGAGTGGTGGCCGCATTGAGAAAATCGCGGTCGTGGGAAATGATGATTTGCGTGCAGGGTAAAGAGGCAAGATGGTTTTCCAGCCACAAAACGGTTTCCAAATCCAAGTGGTTGGTCGGTTCGTCAAGTAAGAGCAGATCGGCGCGGCAAATCAAGGCTTGCGCAAGGTTCAGGCGCATACGCCAGCCGCCGGAAAAGGATTTGACGGGACGGCTGTGTTCTTCTTGCGAAAAACCCAGTCCGTTCAGCAATTTCGCCGCACGGGCCGGCGCGGTATAGGCGTCGATTTCTTCCAATTTGGCATGGTATTCCGCCTGCTTCATGCCGTCATTTTGTGCTTCCGCCTGCGCCAAGGTCGTCTGAAAAGCCTGCAACTCGGCATCGCCCTGCAAAACGTAGTCCAACGCGGAGATGTCCAAGTCGGGCGTTTCTTGGGAAACGGAAGCCATCCGCCAATTTTTCGGAATCGAGATATCGCCACCGTCCTGAGTGATTTCACCCTTGATTAAGGCAAACAGGCTGGATTTGCCCGTCCCGTTTTTACCGATCAAACCGACGCGTTGACCGGGATTGACGGTGGCGTTGGCTTTGTCGAACAGGACTTTCAAACCGCGTTGCAGGGTGAGGTTCTTGATTTCAATCATGATGGTAAGGGACGGGCGGAAAAATGGGAAAGGCGGTATTTTATAGCGAAAACAGCGTGATGTCGCCGTTCGTTGGTGCCGTAGCGTTTCAACGTGAATCCATGATGGAAAAAGGTCGTCTGAAAACGGCAGAAGCTTTAGCGAAACCCGCTGTACTCGTTTTCAGACGACCTTTGATGTAACGAAACGGCTTAATTTTGATAATCCGCCGAATCCTTACGGATTTGCCGCAGGAATTTCTGCGTCCGTTCGTGTTTAGGGTGTTCGAACAATTCTTTCGGACTGCCCTGCTCTACAATGACGCCGCCGTCCATGACGACAACGGTAGTGGCAACTTCCAGCGCAAACTTGATTTCGTGGGTCACGACGACCATCGTCCAACCTTCCTGCGCCAATTCTTTCATGGCGTTCAATACGTCTTGCACCAATTCGGGATCCAGCGCGGAAGTGGGTTCGTCAAACAACATCAGTTCGGGCTGAATCGCCAGTGCGCGGGCGATGCCGACACGCTGTTGCTGACCGCCGGAAAGTTGGTAAGGATAAAGGTTAACCTTGTCGCCCAAGCCGACTTTTTCCAGCAATTTCAAAGCTTCTTCGCGCGCTTGGGCGGCAGGCTTACCCTGTACGGCAACCGGACCTTCCATCACGTTTTCTAACGCAGTTTTGTGCGGGAAAAGGTTGTATTGTTGGAACACCATGCCGGATTTGCGGCGCAGAGCCAAGATGTCGTGCTTTGTCGGTTTTTTGGAAAAATCGATTTTCAGCGGTCGCTCGTTGTCGAACTCGATTTGTCCGTCTTCAGGCATTTCCAGCGCGTTTAAGCAGCGCAGAAACGTCGTTTTACCCGAGCCGGAAGGTCCGAGGATGACGACCACCTGCCCTTTGCCGACATCCAAATCGATGCCGCGCAAAATGGTGTTTTCGCCGAAGGTTTTGCGGATATTACGGATTTTAATCATGGCTTTCCCTTATTTGGCGACATAGCGGTCGAAGCGTTTTTCCAAGCGCGCCTGAATCAGGAACAGAACCTTGCAGAAACACCAGTAAACCAAAGCGGCTTCAATATAGACGGGCAGGAAGTCGTAGGTACGGTTTGCCGTTTCCTGAGCGACGCGGAACAATTCCGTTACCGTCACCACCGCTGCGAGCGAGGTGTTTTTAAACAAACCGATAAACTCGTTGCTCAAAGGCGGCACGGCAACGCGGAATGCCTGCGGCGCGACGATGCGGCGGAAAGTCTGCATATAGGTCATGCCGATGGAGAAACCCGCCTCCCACTGCCCTTTCGGTACGGACAAAATCGCCGCGCGTATAGTCTCGGAAGCGTATGCGCCGACATTAAGCGAAAAGCCGATGATGGCGGCGGGAATCGGATCGATGAAAATACCGACGGACGGCAGCCCGTAAAACACAATCACAAGCTGCACCAGCAGCGGCGTCCCCCTGATGATGGAAATATAAGTTTCCACCAGTTTCAGCAGGATTTTCCGCACGATGCCGCCCGAAGGCATAATCCGCACCAAAGCCACGGCGATGGCAATCACCATCCCGATCAGGAACGACGCCACCGCCAGCGGCAGCGAGACCATAAAACCGGCTTTGACCATAGGCAAAAACGCGCTGACAATCATATCGGCGCGTGTTTCCGTCATAAACGGCAGCGAAGCAAGAAAATTATTTAACACTGATGTCTTTTCCGAAGAATTGTTCACCCAGTTTTTTCAGCGTGCCGTCGGCTTTCAGCTCGTTAATTGCCGTGCTAAATTTCGCCACGGCTTCGTCATTGCCTTTATTGACAATCAAGCCGGAACCGACTTTTTCATCGGCTGGCGCAGACCAAACGATTTTCACGCCGGCATTCGGGTTTTTCTTCAGATAGTCTAAAACTGCCAATTCATCATTCAACGTTGCATCGGCGCGTTTTTGTTCAATCAGGGTCAGCGATTGCGCCAAACCGTCCACCGGTACGAGTTCCGCACCCGCAGCTTTGGCTTTTTCGCCGTAGTTGCTGGTCAGGGATTGCGCGGTTTTGACACCTTTGATGTCGTCAATGGATTTGATGTTGCTATCGTTACGCGCAACCAAAACCGCACCACTCCAGCTGTAAGGTTCGGATTTGTCGAATGTCGCTTGGCGTTCGGGGCTGGTCAGACCGACTTGGTTTGCCACCACGTCGAAACGTCCTGCCTTCAAACCTGCCATCATCGAATCCCATTGCGTTTCTTTAAATTCGACTTTTACGCCCAGTTTGTCGGCAACGGCGCGGGTAACTTCCACATCGTAGCCGGTCAGCTTGCCGTCTTTGTCATGGTAGGTAAACGGCGCGTAAGTGCCTTCGGTGCCGACGGTAATCGTCCCTTTATTGTTGATACGCTCGATTAAAGAACCTGAAGCGCTGGCAGTTTGGGCGGGAGCAGAAGAAGACGCGCTGCCGCCCTCTCCGCCGCAGGCCGCCAAAACCAATGCGGTCATGGCGCCGAGTACGAATTTTTTCAACATAATCCTCTCCTGAAGAAAAAGTGTGCAAGGGCAGCATTCTAAGTGAAATTACGGCAAACACAAAGAATACTTTCTTATAACGCTTATTCCGAAACGGATAAAGGAAGCCGTAAAACCATCATTTTTCAAGCAAAGATCCTCTGAAAAGGAGGATGAGCTGCTCTTTTCTGCTTTCAGACGACTCTCTTTATCATCCGCATCATGATTCGGCTTGATATTCGCAATGATGGTGCTGCGCGCAGATTCAAAGGGAATGGCGTTCTGTTTTGCCTGCGCCTTGCTACCTTAAATGAAAACGCAGAGATGACCGGGACATAGCAAAGGTCGTCTGAAAAATCGAAATCCGATTTTTCAGACGACCTTTTTTTGTCTTAAATCGCTGCACCATAAAAATCAACTCAATGACTTACAACGATTTCAAGCGGTTCCAAAACGCCCTGACCTGACCGCTATATAAATCAGCGGACGTACAATACGCAATTTCCAAACCACATTGACCTTGCGTCCCATATTTTTTAATACATTGGTTCAACGCAGTCTGATGGACGCTTTTAAAACGCGGAGAAGTAATGGCAACTACATTTTCCGCCGTCAGACCGCCTTGCGCTTTCGGATAAGCGAGCGCAATACAGGTATTGTGAAGCGGAATAACCGACTTACACCCCGTCGCCTGCCCCTGCTGCACGCCCGAAAGGGTATCTTGTGCGCGGCAGAAAGCCTCCAATTCGGCATTTGCTTCCAGTTGCGAAGCATTTTCTTTGGTTGTTTTAAGCTGTACGGCACTGCCGCCATCCGCAGGATTCTGCCACATGACCAAGTAGCCATAAGTATCCGCCGCCCCCGCAGTACCTGCACATACGGCAAGAAGCAATGCAATAACTGTTTTTTTCATATTCATCCCTGATTACTTTATTTACATCGGCTGTTGTCATTATAAAACAAAAGAACAGCATGATATATGCCCCTTTCAGACGACCTTGTCCTGCTCGGACGGACTAAAGGTCGTCTGAAACGACTTATTCCTGCGGCTGCTTTCTGTGTTTCACACATTCTGCGGCATATTGCTCACCCCAGCGGTGCATCGCCTCGATGACGGGCATCAATGTCCGTCCGAACGCGGTCAACGAATACTCCACCTTCGGCGGCACCTGCGGATACACTTCGCGATGGACAATACCGTCGTGCTCCAACTCGCGCAGCTGCAACGTCAACATCCGCTGGGTAACGCCCGCCAGCAGACGCTGCAATTCGTTGAATCGTCGAGTTTCCCCGTGTAAATAATATAAAATCAACACCTTCCACTTGCCGCCGATAATATCCAAAGTATTAACGACCGGACAGCAGGCGCCGTGTGTCGGTTCTGTTTCCGCCATTATTGACCTCCGAATAACAGTATAAAAATTGTGCGTACTTGCGAATAAGTTTGTACCCCATATAATACATGCAACAAAGTATGGCAACCATGACATTATTAATTTCATTACACAAAGGTCGTCTGAAAAGGTTTCAGACGACCCCGCAAGAAGGAACCTCATCATGCGCAACGTCAAACAAATCTACCGTGCAAACAGCCAACACTGGGTCGGCGACGGCTTCCTCGTCCAACCCTTGTTCTCCCACATGGGGGACGACCGCGGCACCAACCCTTTCCTGATGCTCGACTACGCCGCACCCTATGAATTTTCCCCCAACGAAGCCCGCAGCCCGCGCGGTGTCGGCCAACACCCGCACAAAGGCTTTGAAACCGTTACCATCGCCTACCACGGCGAAGTGGCACACCGCGACTCCAGCGGCGGAGGCGGCATCATTTACGAAGGCGACGTGCAATGGATGACCGCAGGCTCGGGCATCATCCATGAAGAATTCCACTCCGAAAACTTCAGCAAAAAAGGCGGACTGTTTGAAATGGTCCAACTTTGGGTCAACCTGCCCGCCAAAGACAAAAACACGCCGCCGCGCTATCAGCATCTCGCCAAAGCCGGTATCCCCGTGGTTGAGTTCCCTGACGAAGCAGGCTGCCTGCGGCTGATTGCCGGAGAATACAAAGGCGTAAAAGGCGCAGCCGACACCTTCACCGAAATGAACGTCTGGGACATCGTTTTGAATGACGGTAAAAAAGCCGTATTGGAAATACCTGAAACCCACAACCTGTCCATGGTCGTCCTGCGGGGCAACGTTACCCTAAACGGCAAAGAGCAGGCAGGCGCAGGACAACTGGTCGGCTTTGAGAAAAGCGGCGGCAACGTACACATAGAAGCCGGCAGCGAAGAAGTCAAAATCCTTTTGCTCTCCGGCGTCCCAATTGACGAACCTGTCGTCGGCTATGGCCCGTTTGTGATGAACACCGCCGAAGAAATCCGCCAAACCATCAGCGATTTCAAAAGCGGCAAATTCGGCAGCATAAATTAAACAGTCCAAAGAAATCTTAGCTATGGGCAGCCTACCTGTCTTCCGGCTTAATTATATTTTTATTTCAGATTGTCTCAATTGCTGGGACAATTTCTTTTTGTCTATGAAATATGGCTCGACTAAACGATACAAACCTTTGTATGCAAGCCTGTTGACACTTAATTACTTACGCAGTTAATTTTAAAGAAGCTCCGTAGGCGATTTTATTGTCAGCAAGGACTCTGCTGCCCTCAAAACAAGAAATAACCGCGTCTCTGCCCAACTTTCCCGCGCAGAACCGGAACAACCTGGAACAACACCGTCGCCAACGTACAAACGTTTCCGAAGAGCTGGCATTGGAACGTGAAAAACGCGCCAACAAACGAGACCAAATCAACGGTGCAATGGGTACCGCTGCCGGTGCTGTCGGTCTGATTGGCGGTATCGCAGGTACTGCCGCTTTGATCAAAGCTTGGTTCTAATTTAGCAGGTATTCGTAAAAAACGACCGGTACAGCGTATCGGTCGTTTTTCTTATTCTCAGCCTCATAGGCTAATTGAGTTTAAACTTTCTAAATACCGCAGTTTAAACTTGTCCATCCTTTATTAAGTCATAGATAAAACCTAAAAGGTCGTCTGAAAACCCAAACCGGTTTTCAGACGACCTTTATCTATTCAATACCATCAAGCCGCTTTGCGGTGGTAATGCCGTAGTGCGTGTTCTTTGCGCCGTCCGCTACTGAATGCGGATACGCGTTTCAGATAACCAATAACGCGGGTGCCGTAGTCGATGTCGTGCGAACCGCAGGCGGAACAGGCGTGCAGGGTACGTTTGTCGATATGGCCGCATTCGTTGCAAATGGTGATGCGCACGTTCACGCAGAAGTAGTTGCAGCCGGTTTGCGCGGCGATGTCCAAGAGCGAGCGGTAGCCGGATTCGGGCAGGGCTTCGTCAAGGTTCAGGTGCAGCGCGGAGCCGCCGTCGAGCCAGTCCACCAGTTCTTTGCCGTGCAGCAGGAATTTGTCGAGCGCGTTGATTTCTTCGTCTTCGACGACGTAGAAATAGGAGTTGTAGCATTCGCGGCTGACTTTGTAGCGGTCGGCTTTGTCCCATTTGGCGTTTTTCACGCCAAGGTTTTCGGCGGGAACAAACTCAGTGTTGAACTTCACGCCGTAGTGTTTGCTGGCGGCTTGGTTGGCTTCGAATATGGTTTTCAGACGACCTTGGACAAAGTTGATGTAGTCGTCGTTGTAGCCGACCTTGATGCCTTGCGATTCGGCGGCTTCCGCCATACCGTTGATACCGATGGTGAGGAACTGTTTGTCCAGCGTGATGAAACCTGCATCGTAAACGGGCAGCATTCCGGCGGCTTGGTATTCTTCCATCAGTTTGCGGTAGGCGTATTGGTATTTGTGGATTTTGGCGACTTCGACGGCAAGGTCGCGCCCGTCTTGTTCCAACCGGTTCATGTTGATGGTGATGACATTGATGGAACCGGTTGCCACGCCGCCCGCGCCGAGGGTGTAACTGAAGGTACGGTCTTCAATGGCGTTGCGCAGACGGCAGCAGGAAGCCAACGAGTCGGGGTTGTCGGAAAGATAGACGAAGAAGGAATTGCCTTCCGCCAACTCTTTCACCATTTCATCGGCAAACACGGTGTCTTTGCATTTGCCACCGTCGGTCAGCATCGCAGCGGTCACGACGGGGAAGGTCAAAACGGCTTTGCTGCGCTCCTGATTGAACCATTTGAGGAAGAAGTTTTGCAGCTTCGCTACGCTCGCCCACACCGGTTTGCTGAAATCGGGAAAGACGAAATCGCCGAACATCGCATCGAAATAGTATTGATCGTAAACGGAAATATTCCAAAACACGCTCTGATAGCCGCGTGCGGCAGCGGGCTGGTTGATGCTGTACACCACCTGCTGCATATGGTTGGCGATTTCTTTGCCGTGGGTTTCCAAATAATCGTCGCCGTAGTCTTTGCGGGCGAAGTAATCGAAATAGGTCAGAAACTCCACCGTCGCCACCGCGCCGGCAAACTGCGCGCTGATGGCAAACACAAGATTGATAAATGAGCCGCAAAACGATGCCAAATGCTGCGGCGCTTTGGATTCGCCGCCGAGTTTGCTTAAGCCGTCAAGCAGGAAAGGATACAGCGTAACCGACACACAATAAGGCTTGAGGCTGGTTTCGTCGTGCACATAAATCTCATGCGCCTCAATCTGGCGGATGTATTCGTCGGCGACGGATTGGTCGAAAATTTCGGCGATTTTGCGCGACACTTGGGCGCGGTTAATCTGCACGAAAAAGTCTTTCATGATTTCCGCTTCCATCGTGGCGATGTTTTTCTGGGTAACGTTGGCGTTGGCGTCCATTTTCGAGCCGTCCGCCGCGTTTTGCGCGCTGATGTAGTCGTGCATGAATTGCAGTTTGCCGTTTAACTGTTCGGGATGCAGCCGAATCATGTTAATTCCTCCTGTGTGGGTTGGATAAAAAGCCTCAGGCCGTCTGAAAAGCGGCCGCCTGCGGCTGAGTCGTAATCGGGATGATTTTGGGCGCGGGTTTGTCTTTGATAAACAAGCGGTTCAACACCTCGCCCGTGCGCAAATCGATAAATTTCTGATTGGTTGTCGGGCTGTCCAAGCCACCCAGCTCCATCTGCCAACGGCCGGTTTTCAGATACGTCAGATAAGGCAGGATGCCGTCTGAAACCGCCTCCAGCTCCTCACACTCCAAACCGGTGTACAAACAGGCTTTCAACCCCGCCTGCGTCACGATGCCCAACATTTTCTGCAAGGCTTCCGGCTGCCATTCCCCGCCCATAAACAACACGCAGCTAATCAGCCCGCGATAGCGTTTCAGACGACCTCTCAAATAATCCTCGGTCAATTCCGTGCCGACACCCTCTTTCCACGCATCGGCACTATGGCAGCCCTTGCAGCGCAGCGGGCAGCCGGAAAACAGAAACGCCAGCGACACTTCACCCGGCACTTCCTGCCAGACAATTTGCTCGATTGTGAATTTCAACGCTGCCATGACTTGCCACGCATAAATACAATATATGGTGTGAATTAAATCATAAGAACACAAGATATGGTATTTTTATTTAACAATGCAACAAACCGATATGATAGTTTTTAATAATTCCCCATATTGAAATTACAAATCAAGACCGGCTTCCAATACGAAAAATAAGTCGTGATAAGCAAACTCCGTTATAGCAAAGACCTGCTTCAGGGCAGACTGACAATTTGAAATGAGTCGGTTTTGGGCACAGAAAATGCCGGATTCAAGGCAAAAAGCACAGCAAGATTGAACATCTTACGAGCATTTTTAATGCGGAAGACGGCGCTTTATGAGACAAAATACCGCCATTATCGAATGAGCCCCAGTCTAAATCTCAAAAACAGAAAAGGTCGTCTGAAACCCGTTTCCAGGTTTTCAGACGACCTTTACACATTCCCCAAGCCTTCAATCAGACAATATGCTGTACTCGTTCGTACAATTGTGCAGGATTCACCATCTGATCGGCAAAACTCAGACTGAGGTCTCGCGATTGTGCCGAAGCGTAGTAATGCTCAACCTTCACCTCATCCCCTTCACCGAAAGCACGGATCAGCAGGCTGTCTTGGGCGCGTGCGAACACGGCATCTGCCTGTTTCCCCCCTTCAAACACCAAACGGTCGGTAAACACGCCCGCGCGGGTTGAGCCGTCGGCTACTGTATCTTTGCCGTGTCCCGCCGCGAAAACGTAAGTATCCGCAGTGTTGATACCGCCTGCCAGATAATCATCGCCTTTCCCGCCGATAATCGTGTCTTTGCCGTAGCCGCCGTAAATTTTATCGTTGCCCGCGCCGCCATGAATCGTATCGTTGCCGTGCCAGCCCGTCAGCGTCGCGCCTGTATCGGAGCCATATATTTCCATAGCCGCCGTTTTCATGGCTTCCGCATCCAAGGTTTTATCAGCGAACTCGAAACGTACATGACGGTTGGCAACCGACTGGAAATAATTGGCGACCGTTACCGAATCGTCTTCGCCGTATGCCTTGACGGTCAAATCGTTGCCGCTGCGGATAAATCTGACCAAACCGGAAACCGCGCCATCGAAGCGCAGCGTATCGGTAAATTTACCGCCCTGATAAGTCGCATCCCTGACGGTATCGTGTCCGTGTCCCGCTGCAAAAAGGTAAACATCGCTGCTGTTTATACCGCCATACAGCGTATCATTGCCCGCACCGCCTGCCAGCACATCACTATCCAAGCCGCCGCGCAGCAGATCTTCGCCGTCCGTTCCGGTCAAAATCCTGTCTTGTCCCGACGCACGTCCCAATACTTCCAAGCGCATAGCGGCTTCTGCCGTTGCACCCTGCGTATCGGCTGCCGTAATTTTCAAATCAAAGCTGCCCGATTGCAGAACCCTGCCGCCGAATACGCCGCGTTTACCGTCAAAATCCATGCCTTCAGGTAGTCTGCCACCATCGGCAAGCGTCGCGCGGTAAGTCAGCGCATCACCGTCTTTATCGGCAAACAATCCCTCCGGCAATGCAAACTTCCATTCCTGTCCCGCGCGTGCGTATTGCGTATTCAGACGACCCTGCACTTCGGGCGCATGGTTTTCCGCCCCGATTGCCAACGTCCAATCTTGGGACGCCGACAAACCCTCGTCATCGAACGCACTGATTTTCAGAACCAATTTATCCGTTTCAGACGACACTTTGCCGCTCAAAGTACGGCTTGCCGAATCAAACGCCAAACCTTCGGGCAGGGGCGAGCCGTCCGCCAAAGTTAATTCATAGCGCACGACACCCTTGTCGTCGCGGAACAAATCATCCGCAAGCTGATGGCTGAACAGCTTATCCGCCGATACCGACAAAGTTTCAACCGCCTTATCCGCCTGCGGCGCAGCATTGGGCGCAGGCAACGCCAATCCAAACATTCCATCGCGGAAATTCTCTATCGCAATCTGTCCTTGGAACGTCGCGCCCGTCAAAACCAGGGTTGTGCCCATCAAAGCCAGCGTCCAACCTTGAGCCGAATGCCAGACATCAGGCTTATCGGCATCCACCGTCCAAACCGTACTGTCGAGCGCAACGCCGTCGATAAAGATCGCACCTTCCCCGCCCGCATCGCGTATGGTTTTCACATCATCGGCATTCTGCAAATCGCGGGACGCAAAGAGATAAGAATCGAAACCCTCGCCGCCGTCGAGCAGGTCGCGTCCTGCGCCCGCTGCCAGCGTATCGTGTCCCTTGCCGCCGTAGAGCCTGTCGTCGCCCTCTCCGCCGTCCAGATAATCGTCTCCCGATACCGCAGCGTCGCGGTTGTCGTCGCCCCACAAAATATCATTGCCCGAACCGCCGTACAGCACATCGTTGCCGTCCTGACCGACAAGCAAATCATTGCCCGCGCCGCCATGCAGCACATCCGCCGCACCGCCCGCAGCAACGCGGTGTACATTGTCCGAAGGCGCAATTTTCGCCGTCAGCGCGTAATCGCCGGTCTCGGCGTCAATCACAACATCCCAAGCATCCGTATCGTTGTGCGTACGGCTTGCGCTGTTCAGAAAGTTCGGATCCCATTTACCGTCGCCCCAAGTATATTCGTAGCTCAGCGTACCGGCAGGAATCCGCACCGGACGCGGCATGACCAAGCCCGGCACCAACGGCATGACGGGCGCAACCGTACCGTAATTGAAATAAATGTCCCCGCCACCCGTGGAAATATAATGTCCCCGGCTGCCGGCGCGCAAAAAGCCGTCGCCCAGAATCACATCGTCGCCCGCGCCGCCGAAGACCGTATCGCTGCCTTCGCCGCCCGTAATCAAATCGCGGTTTGCGCTGCCGAAAACCTCATCATCACCCTCGCCCGCAGCAACCCAGTCGCCGCGTTCGGACGAACCCGTTTCCGACAGATGGCTGTCTGTCAGCTCCGAATAAATCACATCGTCGCCCACGCCGCCGTAAATCAAATCCCGGCCTGCGCCGCCGATGATGATGTCGCGGTCTTCCGCCTTCTGCGCCTCGGTTTTGTTGCCCGCAAAATTGCTCCCGTTCAACAAATCGTTGCCCTCGCCGCCGTTGATGACGTCCGCGCCGTAGCTTCCGTACACACGGTCGTTGCCCGCACCTGCCGACACCGTCAGCCTGCCCGCCCCGCCCGCAAACAGCACATCATCCTTATTGCCGCCCGTCAGATTAAACCAACGGTCTTGCGCATTCGCATAGAACACATTGTACTTGTCCGCTGCTCCGACCCCGTCGGTACGCACCAAAGCGCCTTCCCCGGCTTCCGAATCGGGCATGGCAGGCTTCTCTTTGGTCGCCAATGTGATTCCCAAAGCCGAAACATCCGATTTTTCGCCTTCAAAGAAACCGCGGATGACCGCCATATCCTTGCCGTGCTTCACCAGCAGCGAATGGGAAAGAGCAGGACGCACCGCCGTCATCAAACCGTCAGGCTTACCGTCCGCACCCACGCTCAACCAAGTATCGTCGCTTTCGCTGTTTCGGATAAAACGGGACGCGCGGACGTCGTCTGAAAACACGATTGACCCCTTGTGGTCGCTGTCGAAGACATTGTCTAAACCGTTGATACGGTAGGTATCGTCGCCGTTGCCGCCTAAGAAACGGTCTGAATATTCAGTACCGATAAGGGTATCGTTACCTTCTCCTGCAATATAGGTTGCACCATATTTCGTATATTTCTGATAATGGTTTAACTCGGTTATCTGTTGCATCAATTCATTAAATAGTCCCAGCTCTTTCGCTATATTGACACTGGGAGGGAATAATGAACTAATTAAAGTATTTATCTGGGTACTGATAGTATTCAAATCAATATTTTTACTTAAATCCAACTCCTGCTCCTGAGTGTCAGTTTTTTCGATATCCACACTCAAAATCTTTTTGATCTTGTAATCATTCAAAGTATCCTTCGACTGAGTTCCATAGATAACCAATTGATTAGCATCATTCAAATAATCAATTACGCCTGAATTTTGAATAGATTGAAACTCCTTCAAGAAACCTAATAATCTTGATATCATCCTCATCTTATTGATTTGAGGTTGGACATAAGCCTCAAATTTAGGTCGAACATAAGGATCAATATAGGGATGAATAATAGTATTATCATATTCCATAGGGTGAATAGTTTTACCTTCCAGTGCATCAACACCGATATATTGAAACAAGACTTTTTTACCAATGCTGAAAGGATCAGTTATACGGTCAAGTAAAGTGTTGACAACATCTGTTAAGCTGCCATTTCCCTTAAAATCAAAGTTATCTTGAAAGTCTTTTTTTTCATTATCTCCTTCTACTGTATCTATGTTGCTATAGGGAAATATTTTAAAGTTTTCAATGCGCAAAGGATTTCCATCTTTATCTACAACAAAGCGGATATTATCCTTATCTAAGGTCATTTTAACTGAACCAAAGACAAAAGCATTTTTGCTGATATTTTCAGCATTAAAAATTTCGTCCCAATAAAAATAGTAGTCCTTCAAAAGAAGTGCAGAGTCCTTAAATAATGTACTATCTTTAAGATAAATAAAATTTCTTGCAGCTTCATATGAAAGAGAAATCTCCCCATTAGACAGATATTTTATTTGATTGGGGAACTGTTTAATAACCTCCTTAATATTCATACTTCCAGATTCATGTTCGGTATTGAAAAAACGTTCAATTAGCCTAAATTTGTAAGGATGAAATTTCTCTAATCCGGTTTTATCCAAAAATTGCTTACTGTCAATATGCAAAACAACCGCTTCTTCATTGGCTCGTTTTATCCATTTATCTGACAAAATATCCGTTTTAGACGGAGGTGTTTTCTGTCCCCATAAATAATAAGACAGTACTTCACTTGTATAATTTCCAGACAAATCCAAAACAAATTTTTTAGTTTGAGGCATTATTGCATTTCCTCGTGTGATTTAAGGGTTCTTAGGGCAACTGTAAAAAAAACTACCATCCCAAAGGGTTTGGTAATAAAACATATAATCAAATGATTTTGAAAGGGAGTTCATTACAGAATCATCAGGTTTGCCATCAATCCATTTCCAGCAACCAGTAGGGGGGGTAGATACGGATTTTGTAAAATCCTGTGTAAGAAGAAATCCGTAACTTGTAGTCATATGTTTTGTATAATTTCCCGTTACAGAGGAATATTTTTCGGGAAGATATAATCCACAGTTATTAATAATATATCTGCGATAATAGGTTTCAGCCCTTTCTCCCGTAAAATCTACTTCTTTCAAATCTAAGAAGTAATTTCCAACCCCTCTTTTTGAAAGAAAACTGGGAGTCCCTTGAAACGGATAATCAGCTTTCAACAACTCTGAC
>NZ_KV812090.1:0-567 GCF_001813335.1 Neisseria sp. HMSC055H02
CAGACACTATTTCAGAACTTTCAAAACACCATCAATCCAAACCCAAACAGCCCAAAACAATTCAATTCACACATCAACAAACAGCAACACAACTCCTAACAAACACCAAAGGTCGTCTGAAACCTGAACTGCCCCCCAAATCTTGGACACTCATAAAAGCCTATTATTCAGGCGCTCTGTGTAAGCTGGGTTCTGTATGCGACAGGACTCAGCTTTTTCAATTTCAGACTGCAACGCTCCCGGTTGTAGTAATCCATATAGTCATCTATCTGTTTCATCAATCCGTCCACCGTCAATTCCTCTGCACGGTAGAAACACTCCATCTTCAATACCGCAAAGAAGCTCTCCATCGGCGCATTGTCCCAACAGTTCGCCTTTCGCGACATACTTTGAACCATGGAATGTTGGGCAAGCAATTCTCTATATCCCGACGTACGGTACAGCACGCCTTGGTCGGAATGCAGCATCGTTCCTTCGCCGGTCAGACTGGGTACGGCTTTTTCAAGCATTTCCTTCACCATTTCGCTGTCGACTCTACGGCTCATGGCGTAGGCGACGATTTCCCGG
>NZ_KV812091.1:0-4189 GCF_001813335.1 Neisseria sp. HMSC055H02
CGTCAAGGGTGATAAGGCGGAAACGGAAGGAGTTTGGGTTCATAATGAGTGTCCGTATGGAAAAGGCAACCAACGATATAAAGATGCTCCTTATCATGGTAAAAATGATAATTCTGTGAAAAGTAGAGCTCCAACAAATGGGCAAGCTGCTCTTGATAACTCTGTTCAAGTTAAATCGACATCTCCTCGAAGAGTTGGAGTTGATAAAACCAATAATGAAATCGTTGTGTTAGACAAAACTCAAACTTTTAATAACGGTTCTGCTGAGTATCATGGGCATGTAAGAAACTGGCAAGATTTACATGCTGATCAGCAAAATGCTTTAAAAAAAGCAGGATTGGTTAATTCAAAAGGAAAAATCAAAAAATGATTGATAGAAGTCAAATAGAAAAGGTGATTTCTTCTGATAATAAACAGAGTGTTATTGATGGCATTCTTGGCATGGTCTTCAGCTCTGTGGCTGATGAAGTCCCTTGGATTTCTGAGAAATTGATGGAATTATCGAAGAATAAAGACTTGGATATTGCTGGATTATCATTAACCTGTTTCGGACATCTCGCCAGACTACATTCAAATATTGGTGATTACGATAAAGTGATTTCTTTATTACGTTCAAAGCAAGATGATCCAGATCTGCAAGGTAGGGCTGAAGATGCATTAGAAGATATTTCTTTATTTCTATCTGGAAATCGTTCGCAAGCGTAGGTTGGGTTGAAAAACTCAACAATCAAAAGGTCGTCTGAAAACGTGTTTGGTTTTCAGATGACCTTTCTATCAGTGAAAACGGGATATTGGGACTCAATCCAACCTATACTTGCTCAGATCAAGACAATGATAGCAGGTTATGAAAAATATGATTAATCATATTGAAAAATATATAGGCACTATTTCTCATGGATCGAAAAGTGATTCGGGAAGTCAGTACAAATTAAATATCGCAGCTATTCCCTCTTCCCATAACAGCGATTTAAAAACTTATATTACTTTAGGGTTAAGCAAACATGATCTGAATTATAAAAGTAGATTTGAAATACTTTTTGTATGTTCTTTAAAATATGATGAAAATCAGATTTTTCCATTTTTAAGATGGTTGGCAGAAACCATCATTGAGAACAAAAAAATTCTTCTTCGAGGACAGGTTATTTATTTGCCTAGAAGCATTGTTGATTCAACAAAAATGGACGCACTGTATGTTTCCGCCCCATTTTATTTCGACGATGATTTTCAGGTCTGTTATGGCGAACACTACAATACCGTTTTTCCTTTGCTTGTCCCGTTGTATAAACAGGAAGCGGAATTGGTGGAAAAAAAGGGTTGGAATGCTTTTGAGCAGTTCTTGCTGGATAATGAAGTTGACAACCTTTCGGATATGAATAGGAAACCGTTTGTTTGGTAAATACCTTCTTCAGACGACCTTTGAAAACAGGCTAAAAAGCATGGACTACAACCAAACTGTTTTATCTCACTTGCAAAGATTTTGGAAACATCATGATATTAAAAGATTTACTTGGGCTTTAGGAAGGATTGTTGAAGAACTTCCCGATTTCCAAGTTTTCCAAGTGATTCCTAATCATGAAGATGAGCCTTGGGTTTATGTCAGCTCTGGAATAGGTCCATTTTTAGGGCAGGAGTTTTTTATCATCAGCCCGTTTGAAACGCCTGAACATATTGAGACCTTGGCAATGCTGGCATCGGCAAATATGCATTATCCTGATCAATTTCAATTAGGGAAAACCGTCAATATCGGCAGACCGTGGGTTGAGCAATCATCCTTCCAGCATTTTCTGATTTCTCTGCCTTATCCTTATGGGCAAGAGTTGGAATATATGGATAATGTCCGATTTTTCTGGTTATTGCCGATTACTCATCAAGAGAGGCTTTTTTTAGAGACTCATTCGGTAGAAGAATTGGAAACAAGATTTGATGAGCTAGGTATTGATTATTTAGATATAAATCGTGCAAGTACTATAGGTCGTCTGAAAAACCTTGTTTCTGGTTTTCAGACGACCTTTCGTTTGCCTGCCGATTAATATCACGCGGTCTGCGGGATGGCTTCGATGTCGTGCAGGCTGCGGTAGCAGGGGTCGAGCTGGTTGGCGATGAGGGTGAGCTGCCGGTAGAGGATGTGGCTTTGACGTTCGTCGCCTGCTTCTGTTTGTAAGGCTTCCAAGTCGGTTCGGATTTGGGAGAGGGTCGTCTGAAAATCTTGTTCGCCGGTTTGCGGGAGGCGTTCGAGCAGGTCGGCGATGCGGTAGCCGCTTTGGTAGAACTTGCGGACGAAGTCGGGGCTGTATGCGCCGTCCATTTCGCTGCGGTATGCGCCGAGCGCGGAGATGTAGCCGGTCAGGGCGTAGCTGGTTTTGAGTAGGTTGAAGCCGCTTTGCAGGTTGTTGCCGTATTTTTTGGGTTCGCTGCTCATGTCGGAGAGGGTGCTGCTGAGGGTGGCGGTGCGTTCGTGGGCTTGGCGGCGGACGGTGCGGTATTCGATGTCGTCGGCGATGCCGTATTGGAGCTGGTCGAGGATTTTTCTGAGGTAGGCGCCGTTGCCGCCGACGGCTTGGGCGGCGGTTTTTTCGAGGGTGAGGTAACGCCAGTCCGGCCAGAGGTAGGTGACGGCTGCCCACGCGAGGACGGAGCCGACGATGGTGTCGATGATGCGGACGGGCATGGCGGCATAAACGTCCAGCCCGGCGAGGGAGAAGCTGGTGAGGGCTTGGATGGTGATGAAGAAGGTGGAGAAGCTGTATTTGTAGCTTCGGGTCATGAAAAACAGGGTGGTGCTGGCGATGACGATCCAGAGCTTGGTTTCGACGGAGGGGGTGAAATAAGGCACGAGGGAGCCGACGATGACGCCGAGGATGGTGCCGGCGATGCGTTGGTACACGCGGCTTTTGGTGGCGGTGTAGTTGGGTTGGCAGACGAAAACGGCGGTCAGGAGTATCCAGTAGCCGAGGTTGAGATGGAGGATTTCGACGATGATACAGGAGACGGCAACGAGGATGGAGAGGCGCGTGGCATGACGGAAAACGCCTGACTCGAAGTTGAGCTGGCTGCGGACGGCCTGCCAAACGTTTTTCAGACTGCTGTTTTCGAGGGCGGCGATGCGGGTGTCGCTGCTGTTGTCGTTTTCGGCGGGGGAATCGCTGTGTTGGAGCTGGCGCAGTTGGTGGTCGACGCTGCCGAGGTTGTCGAGCAGGCGGCGGATGTGGTGGATGTTGCGGCTTTCGGGGTGGTCATCGGTGTAGTGGGCGAGGGATTGGCGGCAGCCTTCCATCGCGCGTCCGAGGCGTTTGCTGTATGTGTAGTCTTTGCCGTTCCTCAGGGCGGCGGCAACGTTTCGGCATGCCTGCCCCTGCATTTCGAGCAGGCGGCGGATGCGGAAGATGAGGTCGGTGTTTTTGAGGGTGTCGGTCAGCTCGGTGTAGTCGGCGTGGGCGGAGCTGACGCGTTCGTGTATGTCTTGGGCGGTGAAGTAGTAGCGCAGCATTTTGGCGGTGCGCGGGTGGCGGTGTTTGCCGCGCAGGCGGTAAAACAGGGCTGCGCGGCATTGGTTGAAGGCGGTAATAACGCCGGTGTTGCTCATGGCGAGGTCGATTTGGCGGTTGCCGAGCCAGGCGGCTTCGTCGGGATCGAAAAAGTCGGCTTTGGCGTCAAAATACCCGCCGAGCGCTTCGTAGGCGTTGGCGACGCTTTCTTGGACGGGGCGGTGCGGGAGGATGATTTGGAAAACGAGCGTGCAGGTGCTGTATAACACGGTCCCGAGCAGAATCATGACGGGATTGGTCAGCCAGAAGTTTTCGGGGGTGTAGGTGAGCGTGGTGTAGGTGGCGACGGCAAGTGCGCCGAACGCGAAAGTGCGGTATTTCAGCCCGACCGCGCCCAAAATGGTAAAGCCGAAGGTCATCAGGGTCATGGCGAGGATGAAAGGCAGACCTGTGCCGAGCGTGCTTTGGGCGACGAGCGATGAAATGGTAAACAGGGCGACGGTGATGATGATGTTTTTCAGACGACCTGTCAGGCGGTTGTCCAAATCGACGAGACCGCCCGCGATGATGCCGAGTACGAAAGGCATGGCGAGCTTGGGCGTGCCAAACCGCCAGACAAGGGTCGCGGCGATAAAGACGCTGGCGAAGACGGGCAGCGAGGTGATGATGAGGGGTTTGAGCGGCGGGAGTTTCATCGTATTGGG